>NZ_DIIQ01000025.1:0-168017 GCF_002420785.1 Pseudomonas sp. UBA5666
TTTCGGTCAGCGGCAACAACCCTATTGCGCAGTCGCAGCGTTGGGTAACGATCCATCGCCTTGACACGGATGGAGACATGGAGTGGGAGAAGGTGATGGAGCTGCTAGTCGAAACGCCGGAGTTGGACATGACGTTCAACGACGACGATAGCGTTACGGTGCGGTGGGAGCCGCAGAGCGCTGAGGATCGGGACGATCTGATGGTGGACAAAGACTGGGAAGAGGAGAAGCAGGAGGAGGAAGCTCCTTTCTGACGCTCCAAGAGAAAGCCCGCGCTGATGGCGGGCTTCGACATGAAAGCTGATCCTAGTGAATGGCAGTGACCGTAAAGCTCTTGGGTACCAATGCCCCAGAATCTGGATCCGCGTCATAGGAAACAGTGATGTCGGCTTTTATCACCTGACTTGTCCCTGCCTTCGAGTTGTCAAGGCCTGCCTCGAAGTACATCGGCAGCTTCTTTTTGTTGGCTATCGTAGGGATTCGCGCTACCCAGCCTGTTCTGTCGCTATCGCGATTCAAGCTTCTGATGTCGACATCTACGTTTTGATACTTCAGCTCCTGCGAAACCGGTGAAAGCACGGCTTTGTCAGGCGCGTCTCTGGAGGCCGCATGGCTGATCACAAACGGGCTGGACTTGTTGTCGCCAGCATAAATATCTCCGCCATTCTGACCAGCTACGGGCTTAACGAAGTCCAAAGCCGCAGCAGCCACGCGCTTTCTATCTGTCGACAGCGCTGCTTCGATCGCTTTGTTAAGCTGCTGCGGCGAGGAATTGAACATATCTTGCCCGGCCACCATGACAACACTATTCGTGGCCTGAATGCTGGGAGCGTTGTTGCCAGCCGCTTTGTCTACCAGGCTAACCGCGCTAGCCGCTACAACGATAAAAGCTGCCGCGGCAACCCCGGCTATCGCAGTGTACCTAAGACCGGTACCAAATTTTGTAGTCATCAGCCATTTCTCGAGCTTGTCTTTCTCCACCTGATTTAGGCATTTAAGCACCAATTCCAGATATTCCTTGAGGCTTCCTGACTCGACTTTCTCAACTCGGAGCTCACAAGACTGAACCTGAGCACCGCTAAGCGAGCTGAAGAAGGCTGGCATCGCAGGACTCATCCTGTCCAGTGCCGACAAAGCTCTGATGACGTCAGGAATTGGGAGTGGAGTCTTGCTTTCGTAGTAGAAGGCTAAAGGAAGCCTGACTTCAAAGTCCATTTTTGGGCTCAATTCGCAATCCTAAGGCAAACGTTGAATGGGTGATGCATCTAAACCAGGTGTGCATTCCACACCAGGAGCACCCTGGCCTGGATGTAGGTTTCATCAACCCGGATGTCCTCCGGTGGATGATTCGTGTTGTCCGAGATCATCTTGAAATGGTCCCGCCCTTTCTTCTGCAGGCGCTTGATGTACTGATGCCCTTGGTGGGAGAAGTAGTAGATCCCGTCACCCACGAACTCTCGGATACTGATGTCAACGACCAGCGGGTCGCGGCTCTTGATGGTCGGCGCCATGGACTGGCCTACGCCTGTGATGAGCTTCAGATGGAAATGCTCTTTGAACTCGACCCCCATCTCTCGCAGGTGAGTAGGGCTGACGCGGATATCCTGCAGCATCTCAGGGAAGTCGTGAGCTACCTCACCATCACCCATTGCTCCGCGCACGTCGTAGTGAGCAATCCACACCTCATCGCCCACTAGGCCTGGGCGAACAAAGTCAGCCGCGACGACACTGCTAGCGCTCGGCTCCTCAGCCGCAGCTAGGAGGCGCTGACGGGCTTCTTCCGGAATGCCTTTGCCGCTCTTTGCGAGCATCTGCCTGACAAGATCAGCCGTACTCCGCGCTGGCGCCGAAACCTCGGGCACTGTCGGATAGTTCAGGAGTAGCTCGGATTGATCGACTCCAAGGGCAGCTGCCATAGCTGCAATATCCGCCAGCGTCGGCTCTCGCGTACCGGCTTCATAGTTTCCTACGCGTGACTGCGATTTCCAGCCGCAAGCATCTGCCAGCTGGGCCTGGGACATTCCCGTCGCTTTTCTCAAGCGCTTAATGCGCTGGCTCAGTGATTCATTCATGCGCGGGATTTCATCACGAAACGAAATACACGGCTTTCACTTATTGTGATTGATATTAACACGATGCGTGTTTATCCTGAGTGCTAGTCATTGAGGAGCCCCGAATGAACAACGTTCGCAAGATCCGGGTAGAGGCGGGGATTAGCCAGGCGCGCCTTTGCCGGGAGCTCAGCTGGAATCAGTCGCGTCTGGCCAATTACGAGGCCGGCCGACGGAGTGTCGGCTTGGATGCAGCCCGGAAGATAGTCGATGCGCTGAACGGTCTCGGCGCCGATTGCAGCCTTGATGGAGTCTTTCCGCCAACGGCTCGCGGCCCAGAAGCCGTCTGACATTTAAATGATTACTGATCTGGCAATGAGCCAGTAGATGACCGAAACACCTGCTGATCCATCCAGTACCTGAATCGCAGGCACAAAAAAACCGGGTGGCAGCCCGGCTTCTTTAACAAAACATCGAGGTCGATTATGCACAGAGCGATCGATGCAAGCAACACTCACGCTCCCTCGGCATTTCCACGCACTGAGCAACTGCGCCGGTTGATGTCGACTCGCGAAGTAGCTGAGTTGACCGGCAAGAGTCACGACAACGTATTGCGTGACGCTCGGGCCCTGGCAAAAAGGGGTGTCCTCAAATCTGAGGAGACCCCCTACGTGCATCCTCAAAACGGCCAGGCTTACCCTGAATTCCTTCTCGATCAGCGGGATGCCCTGGTGCTGGTTTCGGGGTACGACGCGTCACTCCGGGCCAGGATCATTGATCGCTGGCAGGAGCTGGAGACCCGAATGCTGGCGCACCTGCAGGTCCCGACAAACTTCGCAGAGGCGCTGCGTCTTGCTGCCGACAAGGCTGAGGAGAACCAGCGCCTCCAGGATGCGCTCGCCAGGCAGGCCCCGAAGGTAGCAGCGATTGTGCGTCTGGCGGGTGCAGGCGGCGCCATATGCGTCACCGATGCGGCGAAGCAGCTTCAGGTGGCGCCATTCAAGCTGTTTGGCTGGCTGGAAGAAAACCGCTGGATCTACCGTCGTCGCGGCTCCAAGCGATGGATTGCCTATCAGCCCCGGATCAGTGCGGGGCTGCTCAAGCACAAAGTGACTGGCCTCAAGCCTGATCCCGAAACAGGCAGTGACCGCGCGGCGTTCGATGTTCTGGTCACGCCGAAGGGGTTGGCACGTCTGGCAGAGCTTCTCGCAGTGCCCGTGGCTGGCCTAAGCATAGGGCGGAGCTGACATGCAATTCACTGTAACTATCAACCAGGTCAAAGCCTTGGAGTGGGGACTCAACTCCCAGCAGGCGTTGCTGTTCGCATTCGTTTATGGCTGCCCGAGTTGGGCAAAGGCGATGACGACTGAGCAGGGCGTCTTCTTCGTGCTGAGCAAGGCCAAGATCATCGAAGAGCTGCCGCTGCTGACGGATAAGCCCGACACGGCGTATCGCATGCTGAAGGTGCTGCAGGACGTTGGCCTGATCGAGCTTTCGAGCACTTCGAGTGTCACGCTTTTCCGGCTGACCGACAAGGCAGCGCAGTGGAACAAAAAAGAGGATGGGTCGGAGAAATATCCGACCTTGAAGGCGGGTACAGAGGGTCGGAAAAAAATCCGATCCACCTCGGAAAAAAATCCGAGCAAGGTCGGAAATAAATCCGAGCCAGGGTCGGAAAAATCTCCGACAAATCAAGATACCAGTAATCAAGATACCAATCAGGGTACCAGTCACAGTTCGCAGGATGCCCCGGCTCCGCCGTCGCAACCCACGGGGCTGACACTGGTTCCGGCTGGTGCACCTCGGTGTGAAATCCCCGAGGACATGCCAGGGCCGAAGGACCAGACCTGCAAGACCTACAAGGCCTGGGCCAACTACGCCATGGCCTATCGCAAGCGCTACGGCGCCTGGCCAGTGTGGAACGCCAAGGTCGGTGGCCAGCTGGGGCAGCTGATTGACCGCCTGGGCATCGACGTCGCCCACCAAGTCGCCGCCTATTTCGTGTCGATCAACGACTCGAGGCTGATCAACGGCTGCCATAACCTCGGCGACCTGCTGACCAAGTGCGAGGCCTACCACACCCAATGGGTGACCAACCGCCAGATGAACGCCACCACGGCGCGCCAGCAGGAGCAGACCCAAGCAAACATCAATGCGGCCCACGATGCCGCCGATGCCATACGTAACAACCAAGGGGGTAAGCGCAATGCTTTCCTGTGATGACATCGCCGAGCTGGCTATGGCTATTTGCGCAACGGCTGAAGCCATGGGCCAGACCATCAGTGCCGCTGGGGCCAAGCTGATCGCCGAAGACCTGTCAGCGCACGAACCTGAGGTGATCGTTGCCGCCCTGCGCGCTTGTCGTCGTGAACCAGCCGGGCGCCTGTCGCTGGGCATGGTCCTGAAGCATATCCACGCTGCCGATGGCCGGCCCGGTAAGGATGAAGCGTGGTCCATCGCCCTGGCGGCCAATGACGAATACGAGACGGTAGTGCTCACCCACGAGGTTCGTCAGGCCATGGTGGCGTCCCAGCCGATTCTCGAAGCAGGCGACAAGATTGGCGCCCGAATGGCTTTCATGAGCGCTTATGAGCGCTTGGTCAGCTTCGCTCGCGCTGAAGACAAGCCTGTCACCTGGGAGGTTTCTCTGGGCTTCGATTCCGGGCGGCGCGTGACGGCCGTTGAAACCGCTGTGCGGACTCAATTGATCAGCCGTGACATAGGGGACAAGTACCTCGCCGACCTTCGCATAGCTCCGGTGACTGCTGACGGCCAGGCCATCGCAGGCCTGCTTACAGGGGCGGTGCGCACTCAGCCCAGCGCCGCGGTGCGGGAGAAGCTTGCAGAAGTCCGCTCGATATTGACGGCTTCCAAGGCAAAGAAAGATAGCGCCCGTGCGAAAGAGGCGCAGCGGCGCCGTGTAAGCACCTACCTCCGCAAGCGCCAGGCTCGCGCCGCGTTGGCTGGGTTGGGCGTGCAGCAGTGAAACGAATCTGGACCGTGCACGTACCAGGCTATCGGCCGTTTTCCATGGTGCTGATGGACGGTCCCTTAGACCAGCCCGGCGCTCTTCGCCAGGCAAGACTGATATGGCTGCATTGCGAGGTTGAATGATGAGGCGGACCAAGCTGACCAAGGCCGCGCGTGGCCGCGAGTGCCAAGTGCGTATCCCAGGCGTGTGCAACGGTAACCCCGAAACTACTGTCTTGGCGCACTACCGCCTGGCGGGTACCTGTGGCGTCGGTAAAAAGCCGCACGACATGCAGGGCGCATGGTGCTGCAGCGCTTGCCATGACGCATGCGACGGCCGAAGCCACGTGATTGACCGTATAACCGCTCGCCAATACCACGCCGAGGGTGTGATGCGAACCCAGGCGCAGCTCATCAGCGAGGGGGTCTTGGTCGCATGACTGCGTTGTCCATGCGCACGTTCAAGCCGCGCAAGCCACGCGCCAAGCCCGTCGACAGGGAAGGGCAGGAGCAGGCAGCGCTGATGCAGGAGCTGCAGCTGCGTTATCCGCAGGTGTTCAAACTGATCTATCACGTTCCGAACGGGGGGTACCGAGTGAAGGCGGTGGCCGGCAAGCTCAAGGCCCAAGGAGTCAAAGCGGGAGTGCCTGATCTTGTGCTCCCGATGGCCCGCGGTGGCTGGTTCGGCCTGTATATCGAATTCAAAGCTTTGCCGCCGTTCGATGCTGACATCTCTCCCAGTCAGCACGCTTATATCGAGGCTCTGACCGAGCAGGGCTACTTGGCGATTGTGTGCCGGGGCCGCATTGATGCCGTAGAAGCGATACGTGCCTACCTCCTGCAGCCTGCGACGGTGGCAGCATGAGCGCAACGCGGTCCATCAAATTCACGGAAACTGAGGTGCGCCGACAGGCCGCCGACCTGGCCGTGCGCGACCTGCGCGATCCGCGTTACCCGGGCCTGTATCTGCGCTTCTGGTCAGATCGATCTAGGGGCACCTGGCACCTGGTCCGCGGCAAGCAGTGGGTGCCGGTAGCACGCTGGCCTGATCTGGGCGCTGCGGCCGTAATCGCTGAGCTGCCCGCACTGCGCCAGCGTATGCTTCGCGACCCGGCCACCGCACCAGTCGCGTCGGGCATGGCTACAGTGGGGCAGCTGCTCGATTGGTATGGTGACCGCATGGGCCGAGACCGGGCGCTGTCCGCTAAGCGCAAGGCGGGTGCACGATCGGCGATTGCGCAGCACCTGAAGCCGCGCTTGGACGGTTTGGCCATAGCTGATGTGACCGCCGACAGCCTAGACAAGCAGCTGATGTGGCCGTCTCAGGCCGAGGTGTCGCTGTCGTACCTGCGCCAGATGTTCGCGTTGCTGCTGACCGCCTTCAAGCAGGCAAAGCGCCTGGGGCTGGTCGTGGCCGATCCCATGGCCGGCATGCGCTTTAGCGACTTCACCAAGGCCAAGATCATGCCCAAGGCCTCCCGACTGCGAGCCGTGCAGTTGCCTGAGGTCATGCAGCAGCTGGTACATGCCTTTGATGACGCGCCCGAGAAAGTGATGCTGGCCCTGATGATGCTGGCGCATGGCACCCGGATCGGCGAGACCCGTATGGCACGGTGGAGCGAGGTTTCGGTAACGGCAGGTGAATGGTTCATCCCTGCGGCGAACGCCAAGACACGGACCGAACACCGCCTCCCGCTGACCGCCCAGCTATGCGCGCTGCTGGCTCGGTACCGGACTATCCAGCAGGCCGATGGGTATGAAGGTGTTTACCTTTTTCCGAACCGGCGCGGCGTGTGCCTGAGCGAAGGCCAAGCCAGCGCCGTGTTCACCGAGCTTGGCCGGGGCGAGTGGACCAGTCACGACTTGCGCAAGGTGTCGCGCAGCACCTGGACCGACCTTGGCATTGATGGGCACATCGGCGAGATGCTGCTCAACCACTCACTGGGCAAGATCGCCAGCACCTACATCCACACCCAGGCCATGGCGCAGCGCAGGGCGGCCCTTGAGAAGTGGCATGCCTGGTTAGACGGCATCGGATTTGGGCGCATACACGGCCTTACAGAGGCCTTATCCGAAATCCCACAGATCCAGGCGCAGGCGGCAGCGGGCAAGGCCTGTAGCCGCCATCCCGAATTTGTTACTAGCGAGGATTCAAAATGACCAGCGAAAGCGCCCCGGACATCGTTCATGAGCAGTTTGAGTCTTGGCACAACCACGCCACCGCGAGAGCTGTAGCCGAGGGCAACCTCATTGCAGCCAAGCGGTTGCAGAATCTCAAAGAGGCCATGTTTGTGGTGTGGGAAGAGTCTCGCGTCCAGGCGTGTGTCCGTTTGCCGGCGGCTACTGACGGCCAGCTATGGGTGAGCGAAGTCATTGCAGCGATCAATGCTCAAGGATTGAAGGTGACTGCGTGATGAAAAGCCACGGCCCAGCGCTGCGCAAGGAGCGGGTCATCCTGGCCAGGTGCCCAGATTGCAACGGAAGGGCAGCGATCAAGGGCGTCTTCTATGAGTTGCCATGTGGCCGCTGCAATGCATCGGGCTGGCTGTCGGCCGTCACTGGCGAGCCGCTGCCGCTGGAGGAGCTTGTCACGCAGCTGGGCCTGCGTGTGCATGAGCTGGAGCAGCAGGTTGATCGCCAGCGGCCACCGCGCACTACGGGCCCATCCGAGCAATACGAAACGAACAACCGCCGCGGCGCCGGCGGCACCAACTACACCGGGGATTGATGACCATATGAAAAAACGAACCTATGTCGATAAGGCCCTGGGTGATACGGCTTACATGCTGGAGCAGTGGGGGTGGTGGCGTATGGATGGAATGGGTGTGCCCCAGTACATTTGCCCTCTATATGCACTCATACGGGACAACGCTCCAACTGGGGGCGGTTTGAAGCAGTATGTCATCACCGACGATTTAGCCTTGGCCGTGGACGGCGCCGTGGCCAGACTTTGCAAGCGCAACCCACAAATGGGGGGATTCGTGTGGCTGTACTTCGGGGCAAAGTGGCCAGCACTGCGGGTTGGTCGCCATCACCAGATGAGTGAGGCAAAGGCTCGTGAGCTAATCAATACCGGCGTGGCCTGGATAGACTGCGCGCTCGAGCAATTGCGCGAAGCCGCATAAAAAGCTTTCCGCGCGGATAAACACCTGTTTTCATAGCAGCGTGTCCAGCTTGCAAGCAACGTGACACTACAAACCCTGGCTATCTAGTTAGGGTTTTTCCTTGGAATTTTGCATTACAGCGGAACGATTTGATGGCACTCTGTTTCTGATAGCTTGCTAAGTAAAACCATCAGGATTCCGTGATCATGAAAAAAATCTTCGCTGCTGCAGCGTTCTCCCTCTTGGCTACCAGCACACAGGCTGCTGACCTCTCAGGCGCTATTGGTGCGACAAGCCAGGGCGGTTTGACCGCTCGTGCCGCTGTAGGCTTTGACTGGGACAAAAGCTGGTTTGAGACTAGCACCGGCCGCTTAACCGGCTACTGGGACGCTGGCTACACCTATTGGGAAGCTGGAGACGCTTCTGGTGGAGCTCACTCACTGTCTTTCGCCCCTGTGTTCGTTTACGAGTTTGGCAGCGGTAACGTGAAGCCATTCATCGAAGCAGGCATTGGGTTGGCGGTGTTCTCTGGCACTTCCGCAGGGGATCAGGATTTTGGTTCGGCCTTTAACTTTGAGGATCGCATCGGCGCGGGCCTGAAAATCGGCGAGACTCAGAAAGTCGGTATCCGAGCAATGCATTACTCCAACGCTGGCATCAAACAGCCGAACGACGGCATTGAGTCGTACTCGCTTTTCTATAGCCACCGGATTTGATTTGGATAGTCCCGTCTCGTCCGCCATGCGCGGACGTTACGGGTTTAGGCATAGAGCGTGATGCGCACATCGGAAATGCCCAAATCGGCAACCGCCATGGCCAAATCTTCACGAGCGACCGGGAGCGGCACGCGCATTGCCGTCAGGGGATCTGTATGAGCATGCAGCCGCAGAAGCACAGCAAGAGCATCATCCTGGCGAAATGACGTCGGCGAATCGCAAACCCAAAATCGGGCATGTCCTCTGAGGTTGTAGTCGATTTTATATTTCATGCGATGCTCGATTTTTTCCAATGAACATCGGTAATGCCGTAGCGCTCAGCCAAGGGCCGCGAGATTTTTTTGAAGTCCGCTGTTCTGAACTTTGGGATTACGCCCACGCCTGCATCACAGGCAGCCCAATGCCACGCTTCCGCGTTATCCATTTTTTCTGTACGGATGATAAAGCTGCGCGCCTCACCATGAAGCTGATACTCAATGAGAAATAGCGATTGGTTGAGCATTTTCCACATCCGATAAGAGGCCGATCCGGTCATCGATTCTTTTAGCGTTCAGATGAAGATAAGGCAAGGTCGATTACCCCACGCCGACTATCTATGCGCCCTACATCATAGTTTGGAGAAAAAATGGACCCGACCGATCTCGGCCCAGGCACAGCCACCTGGCTGGGCGGTACGGGCACTGTCCTGCTGGGCGGCTTCCTCTGGCTGCGCAAATTCCTGTCAAAGGATGCTGCCGATCGGGCAATGGACAATGCCGATATCGGCACCGTGCGCCGCCTGAATGAGCTGCTCGACTCCGAGCGCGAGGCTCGCAAGCTGGCCGAAACGCGCGCCGATCAGTTTGCCCAGGAGCGCAACGAGCTGACCCGATCCATGGGGAAGCTTGAGGGCAACATCCTGGCGCTTACCAGGCAGGTGGAGCAGCTGACCGAGAAGGTCACCAGCCAGAGCGAGGAGATCTCGCGCCTACGTGCCCAACTTGGAGGTGCCCGGTGATGGACAGATGCGCATGGGAATTCATGGCCCGCCGCTGGTGGCGCCGCATCGAGGTGTGGGCCATTGCCCTGCTGCTGGTGGTCGGCGGCGGCTTTGGCGGTTACCAGCTGGCGCAATGGGCGCTGGCCAAGACCTACCTGGAGCAGGTAGCCGAGGTGCGCAGGGCCTACGACGCAGCGACCGAGCAGCGCGACCTGCGCCTGGATGAGCTGGCCAGGCAGACTGGAAGCGCCGCCGCAAAGGCATCGAAGGCAGCAACCACCGCCACGCAGGCCGCCGACAAGGCTGACGAAGCCCTCAACCGAGTACAGAGCGAGGAACGACCTTGATCAAGCTGACCAGCACCAGCGGCAACGATCACTACCTGGCGCCTGCTGCTATCGCTCGTGTAAGCGAGGCCAGCGCCAGCTCTCAGTGGCACGGCATCTGCGCCATCGTCCATACGTTCGATGGACAGACGCTGGAGGTGCGCGAGCGCGCTTCTGACATCGCACGCGAGTGCAGCATGCAGCGGACTGATTGATCCGCGCCACAAAATCGGAATGCGCCGTTTCGTGGCGCGAACATCTGAGGTAATCCCATGACACTTGCTAACACCGTAACCAGTGCCAACATCTCACAGCCGATTCAGCCGCGCATGACGCCAGAGCAGTTCGCCTACTGGCTCAACGGCTTCGCTGAATTGAATGGTGGCGAGCGCCCTACGCCTGAGCAGTGGAAGTCCATTACTGAGCACTTGCAGGCGGTCTTCGTGAAGGTAACCCCGCAGTATGGCCTTCAAAGTGGTGGCGTTGCTCATGCCCAAGCCGTAACGAAGTTGACCAGCAGAGTCGCGGACCAAGGCCAGGCTATCACTAGCCTGCTCTGCTGACATGACCAAGCCGCCTTATACGCCCTGCAAGCTGTATATGGACGGCGCCGATGGCATCGCGGTTGGCGATTACATAACCACAGCAGCCGGTTCGGCCTATCTGGTGCAGACGCTTCGGGTCAGCCGTACCAGGCCAGAGCGCAAGCACATGGACTGCCTGCGCTGGCCGATCGCCGAGGTGCCGCCTGATGCACGGTGCTACCAGCTGACTTGGTACAAGAGATAAGGAATGCCGGCCATGGCCAAGGTTTACTCAACGATCGTCTGCCGCCACCGCTGGTGGTTGAAGTACTACTTGGCTGGCGTGCTGCTCGCGTGTCACCTCACCGGGCGTGATCCTCACCTTGGTCGCGCCACGCGCTGGATAGAGCGCGGCATCGTGATCGAGGTGCGTTGATGGCCAGGCTCAAGACGATCAGCCCCCGCCTACAGGAAGCCGCAAACACTAGGGTCAAGCTGGTAGACCCCAGCAGTTGGCGTAGTGGAATGACCAGCTCGCAGCGCGGATACAACTACAAGTGGCAGAAGGCGAGGGAGCGATATCTCGAAGAACACCCGCTCTGCGTCTACTGCGCTAAGATCGGGCGAACGACCGCCGCCAGCGTTGTTGACCATGTCGTGCCGCACCGGGGTGATCGCGATCTGTTCTGGAATCAGGAAAACTGGCAACCGCTCTGCAAGCCCTGCCACGACACGGTCAAGCAGGCCGAAGAGGCCGCAGGCGTAGTGGGCTGACCGCGCGGCGCACCAAAGAGGTGCCGGCTGTTGGCCGAGGCACGCCAATGACGTGCTGCAAATGGGGTAGGGGGGTCAAAAGCTTGGGATTCTCATCTAGCTAGACCGCTCCCGACCCCACGTACAGATTTTTTTCCCCCACAGGATTTTTGTTAAATGGCTTTAACATCCCGCAAGCGCGCTTTCATCGCCGCGCTGAGGGAAGGTGCGTCCAATCGAGACGCGGCTGTGGCGGCTGGTTATTCGGAGAAGACAGCGTCTGCGGCGGGCTCCCGGCTGGTCAAGGACAAGGATGTCGCAGCTGAGCTGATGAAGCTACGCGCCCTGGGGCTGATGCCCCCAGATGTTAAAGGCGATGTTAAACCGGATGTTAAAGCCAGGCCCGCCGCCAAGGCTGTCAAAGAGCCAGAACCGGGTCATGAATCGCCATCGATACCGGAGGATAACTCCGAGCCGGAACCCGCCGGCTTCGACCTGGCCCAGGCACTCCTGCACCGCGATCCAAAGGACTTTCTCCTGTCGGTGATGAACGACATGGGCAGCGAGCCGAAACTGCGCGTTGACGCGGCAAAGGCGCTGATGCCATTCGTCCATCCACGAAAAGGCGAGAGCGGTAAGAAGGACCAGGCCCAGGCTAATGCAGAGAAAGCGGCCACCGGCAAGTTCGGTACCCGCCGCGGTCCGCTGCAGTCGGTGAAATAATGGAATGGTCAACCGCCTGCCCAGATTGGGAACAGCGCATCGTTGCGCGCCAGAGCCTGATTCCGTTCGAGCCGCTGTTCCCGACAGAGGCTAAGGAAGCCTTGGAAGTGTTCGGGGCGTTGCGCATGGTGGACGCCACTGGCAGTCCATTGATGTGCGAGACCGTGCGTGACTGGGTCAACCAGTTCGTGGCCGCGATCTTCGGGGCCTACGACCCAGATTCAGGCCGGCGCCTTGTCAGTGAGTTCATGCTGCTGATCAGTAAAAAGAACGGCAAGTCGACCATTGCCGCCGGCATCATGCTGACAGCGCTGATCATCAACTGGCGCGCTTCGGGTGAATTCATCATCCTCGCACCGACCAAAGAGATCGCGGACAACTCCTACCTGCCGATCAGGGACATGGTGGCGGCCGACGACGAGCTAAAAGCCTTGCTCAAGGTGCAGGATCACCTGCGCACGGTGACGCACCGGCAGACAAATGCCACGCTCAAGGTAGTAGCAGCAGACAGCGAGACAGTGTCGGGCAAAAAGGCCATCGGCGTGTTCATCGACGAGCTGTGGGTGTTTGGCAAGCGCGCCAATGCTGAGGCGATGCTGCGCGAGGCCACCGGTGGCCTTGCATCCCGGCCGGAGGGATTCATCATCTGGGCCACCACCCAGTCGGATGCCCCGCCGGCCGGCGTGTTCCGGCAGAAGCTGATGTACGCCCGCAAGGTGCGCGACGGCGAGATCGTCGATAAGTCGTTCTTGCCGGTGCTGTATGAATTTCCCAAGGCGATGCTAGACGCCGGCGAACACCGGGACTTCTCTAACGCGTACATCACCAACCCGAATTTGGGGCTGTCGGTTGACGAACCCTTCATCGAGCGTGGGTACGCCCAGGCGCAGCTGGACGGCGAAGAGTCGTTCCGCGGCTTCCTGGCCAAGCACCTGAACGTCGAGATCGGCTTGGCGTTGCTTTCGGATCGCTGGGCGGGTGCTGATTTTTGGGAGACACAGACCTCCGAGCTATGCCGCACGTTGGAAGACCTCATCGACCGCTGCGAAGTGATCGACATCGGTGTCGATGGCGGGGGGCTGGATGACCTGCTTGGCTTTGCAGCACTCGGCCGAGAGCAGGGCACACGGCGCTGGCTGACCTGGACCCATGCCTGGGCCCATCCATCAGTACTGGAGCGGCGTAAAGCCGAAGCGCCGCGCATCCGCGACTTCGCCAAGGATGGACACTTGACCTTGGTTGAACGCATCGGTGACGACATTGAGGCGGTGGCACAACTGGTGGCGCAGGTCGAGCAGGCCGGCCTGCTAGATAAGGTCGGGCTGGACCCGGCCGGCGTCGGCGCGATCCTCGATGCGCTGGAGGCTGTTGGAATTCCGCGCGAAAAGATTGATGGCATTTCCCAAGGCTGGCGCCTGGGCGGAGCCATCAAGACTGCCGAGCGCAAGCTGGCTGAGGGTACGCTGCTACACGGGGGCCAGCCGATGATGGCCTGGTGCTGCGGTAACGCCAAAGTCGAGCCCCGTGGCAACTCGATCCTCATTACTAAGCAGGCCAGCGGCTCGGCCAAGATCGACCCGCTGATGGCGCTATTCAACGCTGTGACGCTGATGGCCCTCAATCCAGAGGGCCAGGGCGGCATGGAAAACTTCATGGCCGGCATTCGGGATCCACTGATCGCATGAACGCATTTCACTATTTCATCATCTGCGCGGTGTGCGGATTCGGCCTAGCCTGCGCGGGCGTCTGGATGCTCGCGGGCACGGGCTGGTCTCTGATCGCGGGCTCGGTCAGCCTGTTCAGCATTGCAGCGTTCATTCGCCGAGGGCTGAGCAGTGATTAAAACCCTCTCTCAAGCGCTCGGCACTGCAGCCGCCAAACCCTCGGCAAGCATGAGCAGTTGGCTGGGCAAGAGCATTCGGTTGTCGGACGGTGGGTTCTGGAGCGCCTTCTTGGGCGCCCAGTCCAGTAGCGGCAAGGCTGTCACGGTCGACAAGGCCATGCGCCTGTCGGCGGTCTGGGCCTGCGTGCGCATCATCTCTACCTCGGTCGCAGGCTTGCCGCTCAGCATCTACCGGCGCCTTCCGGACGGTGGGCGTGAGACGGCGCGAGACTTCCCGCTCTACGATGTGGTGCACAACAGCCCGAACGAGGACATGGCGGCTTTCCACTTCTGGCAGGCGGTTGTTGCTTCGATGCTGCTTTGGGGAAATGCCTACTGCGAGATTCACCGGTCCGGTGGAAGGGTCATCGCCCTAGATTTCTTGATGCCGTCGCGGGTGACTCCCGAGCCGGACGACGATGGCAGGCTGCGCTACTTCTTCCAGCCACGCAAGGGCGCCCGCCGGGAGATCGCCCAGGCCGACATGCTGCATATCCCAGCGTTCACCTTGGACGGGCGAATGGGTCTGTCGGCGATTCGTTACGGCGCCGATGTATTCGGCTCGGCCATGTCGGCCGACGATGCGGCCAATACCACCTTCAAGAACGGGATGATGCCCACCGTAGCCTTCTCGGTGGATAAGACGCTCAACCCTACGCAGCGTGCCGAGTTTCGGGACTACGTCAAGACGATCTCTGGCGCGCTCAATGCGGGTAAGAGCCCGGTGCTTGAGCAGGGCGTGAAGCCCGAGATGATCGGGATTAATCCGGCTGACGCCCAACTGCTCGAATCACGTGGGCACAGCATCGAGGAGATCTGCCGTTGGTTCGGCGTGCCGCCCTGGATGGTGATGAAGACCGACAAGGGCAGCAACTGGGGCACAGGCCTTGAGCAACAGCAAATCGCGTTCCTGACCTATTGCATCATGACCTACACGGCGCCAATCGAGCAGTGCGTGAACAAGCGATGCCTAACAGCGGTGGATCGGATCAAGCACTACGCGGAGTTTTCGCTGGAAGCCTTCCTGCGCGCTGACAGTGCCGGCCGTGCTGCCTACCTCAGCACCATGGGCCAAAACGGCTACATGACCCGAAACGAAGGTCGGCACAAAGAGAATCTGCCCAGCATGCCCGGCGGCGACATCCTCACCGTGCAATCGAACCTGGTGCCGCTTGACCAGCTGGGCAAACAAAACGACAGCCAAGCCGCACGCGCGGCGCTGATGAACTGGCTCCAAAGCAACTCCGGGGAGTAACCCATGAAACACAAGATCCAGTCTCGCGGCCTGCGCAGCGAGATGAGCCCGCGTGCGCTCGATAAATGGAACCCCGCCATCCAGGCGGCCGTGGAAAACACCTCGGAAACCATCACCATCTATGGCGTGATCGGTGAGGACTGGTACGGGGAGGGCGTTACCGTCAAGCGCATCGATGCAGCGCTGCGGGCCATCGGCGACCGTGAGGTGACGGTGTACATCAACTCACCAGGTGGCGACATGTTCGAAGGCATCGCTATTTACAACCGCCTGCGCGAGCACAAGCAGAAGGTCACCACCAAGGTGCTCGGCATGGCTGCCAGCGCAGCGTCCGTCATCTACTTGGCCGGCTCCGAGCGCCAAGTGGCCAGCAGCGCTTTCCTGATGATCCACAACTGCTGGACTTTCCTCTCCGGCAACCGCCACTACCTGCGCGACGTATCGGACGACATGGAAGAGTTCGACGCCGCCATGGCCGACCTCTACGCCGAGACCAGCGGCCAGACTGTTGAGGACATGGCCGAGCTGATGGATGACGAGACGTTCATCCGCGGCAAGCGCGCGCTGGAGCTAGGGCTGGCCACCGGCCTGTTGGCGGCGACCGAGGTGACCGAGCGCGAAACCGAGGAAACCGGCCAGGCCAATGCCCTCAAGGCCATGGATGCAGCCCTGGCCAAAGCCGGAATGCCGCGCTCCGAGCGCCGTGAACTCTTCGCCACTTTCAAGTCTGGCATGCCTCGCGCTGCCAGCGGGAACACGCCGCGCGCTGTTCCGACCGGCACGCCAAGCGCTGCCGCGCCAGACCTCTCCGCCTCACTGAGCGCGGCAACCAATCTTCTCAATTCTCTGAAAGGAAAGTGACCATGGACTACGAAGCCCAAGTCAAGGAATTCAACGCCACCCTCAAGGGCATTGGCGATCAGATCAAGGCCCAGGCCGAAGCCACCGAAAAGCAGATCAAGGCTTCCGGCGAAATGAACGCCGAAACCCGCGCTAAGGTCGACGAGCTGTTGACCAAGCAGGGCGAAGTGTCGGCACGCTTGCAGGAAGCCGAGCAGAAGCTGGTCAACGCCAGCCGCGCGCCGGCAGACCGCCAGGAGCAGCAACTCTCGGTTGGCGCTCTGGTCGTAGGCAGTGAAGAAATGAAGGGCCTGAGCTCGTCCTTCCGTGGTTCTCGTCGTGTGTCGGTACCGCGTGCCGCCATCACTACGGCCACAGGTGGGGCTCTGACCGCTGCGGATCGCCAGCCAGGCATCATCGCCCCGCCTCAGCGTCGTCTCACCATCCGCGACCTTGTGGCGCCAGGTACCACTGAAGCCAACTCCATCGAGTACGTGCGTGAAAGCGGCTTCACGAACAATGCCAAACCTGTCGCTGAGACCCTGGCCAAGCCCTATTCGGATATCAAGTTCGAACTGGCCACGGCCAACGTGCGCACCATCGCGCACCTGTTCAAGGCAAGTCGCCAGATGCTCGACGATGCCCAGGCGCTCCAGAGCTACATCGACGCGCGCGCCCGTTACGGCCTGCTGATGGCCGAGGAGGCCCAACTGCTGTACGGCAACGGTACCGGTGCCAACCTGCAAGGCCTCATGACGGTTGCCCAGCTTTACGCGGCTCCCACCGGCGTGACTGTAACGGGTGAACAGCGTATCGATCGCCTGCGCCTGGCGCTCCTGCAGGCCGAGCTGGCCGAGTTCCCCTCGGATGGCATCGTGCTCAATCCCATCGACTGGGCTGCTATCGAGCTCACAAAAGATGGTGAAGGCCGCTACATCATCGGTGAGCCCCAAGATGGGACCACCCCGCGCCTGTGGAATCGTCCGGTCGTCTCGACCCAGGCCATGACGCAGGATGACTTCCTGGTCGGCGCTTTCAAGCTGGGCGCACAGATCTTCGATCGTATGGAAATCGAAGTGCTGATCTCGACCGAGAACGCCGATGACTTCGAGAAGAACATGGCGACCATCCGCGCCGAGGAGCGCCTGGCCTTCGCCATCTACCGTGGCGAAGCTTTCGTTACCGGCCCACTGACCGGCAGCGGCTCCTAAGCCTTCCAATTTAGGCGCCAGCGATGGCGCCGCACAGGAGCGATCCCATGGCTAGCACCAAGAAACAGGAGAAACCAAGCGTGGTACCGGAGCAGGCTGTACCAGCACCTGGTGACCAGGCATTGAACTCGCCGCCCGGCGGCAGCGACCCCAGCGGTGCAGATGCGGCCGCGGGTGGTGTAGCAGTCACCGTGCCCGGCGCTGAGCCAGTCGCCAACACCGTGCAAGAAGCCGGTGGCCCAGCGGGCGAGCTGCCGATAGAGCTGCCGCCGGTGGGCACTTCGGCCGAGGGTGCTGCAGGTACCGGCGTTTCGCCGAACCAACTGGGCCAGGCTGGCGACGCGCTGCATGCTGTCGCCGACACAGCAGGGCTGGACGAACTCACCTCGAGCGCGCCGGCAGAGGTGAACACGGCTCAGGTTGAGGTTTACCCGCTACGCTCGTTCATGGATGAGGGCGAGCTGCGCCGGCGCGGCGGTCCAAGCTACCTGGTACCGCGGCTTCACGCCGAGGACCTCGAGAGGCGGAATCTGGTATCGCGCACTCCGCTGGAGGAGTGAGCCATGTCATTGATCAGCATGGCGCAGGCCCGGGCCCACCTTCGTGATCCAGACGATGACGACGATTATCTGCAGCTGCTGATCGACTCGGCCGAGCTCTCGGCAATGAACTACCTCAACCGCCAGGTTTACGTCGATGCGCAATCAATGGCAGAGGCGACACTGGCAGGCCTAGCCGGGGAGAAGCCTATGCTCTGCAACGCATCGTTCAAGTCGGCGTGCCTTCTGATCCTGGGGCACCTCTACGCCAATCGAGAAGACGTGGTGACGGGGACAATCGCGACTGACCTGCCTCGAGGCTCGCAGGCCTTGCTGACCCCGTATCGGGTGGGGTGGGGCATATGAGGGCCGGGGCGCTTCGTCATTTATTCGAAGTCAATTTCCGTCACGAGGAGCGCACCAAGTCTGGTGGGGCTGTCGTCACCTGGCTCCCTGCAGCTCGTCCAAAGATGTGGGGTGAAGTGCGTACACCCTCTGGCCGGATCATCGCTGTAGCTGAAAAGCTCAAAGCGGTAGTTACCGCCGAGATCATCAGCAGGCCTCGAGCTGACATCGTGGCAGGCGTAAGGCTCACCCGCCGCGGCGTCACGTATCAGGTCGAGGCTGTATTGCCAGACAACGAAAACACGCTGATGAGACTTCTTTGCTCATCGGTACCGAATCCATGAGGTGAACCATGAAAATTCAAGCATTGGGGCCGCTGACCGGTGCATCCGGCGAGCGCGAAAAGGGCGATATCTTCGAAGTGAAGAAGGAATACGGCGAAGGCCTGATCGCCCGCGGCTACGCGATCGAGGTCAAGGAAGATGCGGCCCAGGAAAAAACAGCCAAGGCCCAGGCCAAGGCCCAGGCCAAGGAGTAGGCCATGGCCCGCCGCTCAAAGATGCGCGGCGATATCCGCCTACGGCGAACGCTGCGCAACATCCACAAGACCATGGACAACGAATTGGCCCCGGCCATGCGCCATGCTGCCGAGCGGGTGCTGGCCACGCAGCAACAGCTGATGCCCAAGGATACGGGCGCTGCCGCCGCCGCGCTGAAGATCTACGTCGCGCCCAGCGGCCTTGATGCGCAGATCGGGATCAGGGGCAAGCGCGACAATCGCAAGTTCTTTTACCTGCGCTTCATCGAGTACGGCACCAAGGGCTACATCGGCGGCAAGCGAGCCGGGAACCGAAACCGGCGTGCGACCAACAAGAGCGACGGTACGCATTTCTTCGGAAAGTACCCTGACATTCCGGCCAGGCCGGCGCATCCGTGGCTTCGGCCCTCCATCGATGTGAATCGCGAGTACGTTATGGCTGACATCGAGACAGCGGTGCGCCGCACGCTGCGCAAGGCAAGCCAGGGGGTAGGCAATGGCTGATCCCTCGGTATCGCTGCAAGAGGCCATTTTTGCCAGGCTGCTGGCCGAGGTGAGCTGCCCGGTCTTTGACGGTGCGCCCATGGACGCCGACATGCCCTATGTGTCGATCGACCGCGAGGTTTCAGTCAACGTCAGCCCGATATCAGGCCGTAAGCGCGAGCAGCGCCTGCTGTACCTGTCGGTCTGGTCAGACACGGTTGGCCAGGCAGAGGTGAAACGCATCAACGGGGAAGTCATTGCCGCCCTGGACGAGCGCCCGCTGCCGCTGAGCGTCGGCAGGGCAGTCTCTGTGCGCGTTATCCAGTCGGACGCCCAGCGTGACGCTGACGGGGTTACCTACCAAGGGTCGATCACCGTCCGCGTCATCACCACCCACTGATCCACCTACCGGCCGCACCGCGGCTTTATCCACTGTGCCTTTGGAGGAACCCCCATGGCCGAAGACAACCTGAACACAGCCGCCGGCTGCCGCCTCTACATTGGCGGCAAGACCGGCGCCGACACTGAAACCAAATACAAAGCTGACACCTACGTCCGGGTGGGTGAGATCGAAGACCTCGGTGAGTTCGGCGACACTTTTAGCCCCGTCAACTTCACCTCCCTGGACAACGGCCGGGTGCGCAAATACAAGGGCACAGCCGATGCCGGTGACATGACGATGGTTGTCGGTCTGGATAACGGCGATGTGGGCCAGAAAGCCGTGGCCGTGGCTCACAAGGACCGGGCCAAGGGTAACTACAACATCAAGGTCACCCTCAACGATGGCGATCCAGGAGCAACCCCACCCATCTTGCCGACCACGTTCTACTTCGGGGCGCGGGTGATGAACAACAAAGTGGCGGCCGGTTCCGCTGACAACGTCGTACGGCGTAACGTCACGCTGGGCATCAACACCGACATCCTCGAAATCGCGGCCGGTCCAGCAACCGCCTAAACGATGGGGCTACGGCCCCGTCAATTCGTGAGGATAATTCATGAGCGAAGCTCTGTACGGCACCATCACGCTGGTGGTCGGTGCGCGGACTTACACCCTGCGGCCAACGCTTGAAGCGGCACTGCTGATCGAGGCGCGATTTGGTGGCCTGCGCGGCGCGCTTGAGTCGATGCGGCTGATGAGCATTTCGTCCAGCGCCGACATCATCGTCGCTGGCGCAGGCCTGGGTGCTGACAAGCACGCCCAGGTGGCCACCGAGGTCTTCCAGACCGGTGTCGCCAAGGTCTCTACCCAGCTGATCGACTTCATCACCGTGCTGCTTAACCCGGTACCGCCGAGCGTGGTCGCCCGGGGAAAGGACGAGGCGGACAGCACAGCGCCGTGAAGGACGGTAGCTACGTCGATTATCTGTTCGGCGTAGCCACCGGCTGGCTTGGCTGGCCGCCTGACACGGCTTGGCATACCCCTATACCGCAGCTGATGTTGGCGCTGGATGCGCGGATCGAATGGACCGGCCGCGGCCAGGCCCAAGGCAATGCATCTGGTCAAGCGACCGTAGCGCGGAAGCCTGGCAGCGTAGCTGACAAGCTGAAGGCCTTCTTCCGAGGTCGGCAGCCGGAATAAGTCACCGCCTACGGGCGGTTTTTGTGCTTGGAGAAACGCATGGCCGATCAACAAGTCCAGGGCATGCTGGTCCAGATCGAGGCCACCACGGCCCAGCTGCGCCGCGAACTGGCAAACGCTGATCAACTGGTGGCGCGCAGCACGCAAGCGATCGACCGCAATCTGGCCACCGTCGATTCCGCGTTCGATAGGGCGGGTGCGGCAGCGCAGTCGGCGGGTGTATTGATGCGCGGCGCCTTTGCAGCCGTGGCAGGCGCGGGGCTGATCGGCGGGATCATCAAGCAGGTGGATGCCTACGGGCAAATGTCCGACCGGATGAAGGCCGCCGCTGGCAGCGCCGCAGAATATCAGGTGGTGCAGGATCACCTGCTGCGCACTGCGCAGGAAACGTACCGCCCACTGGCAGAAGCGCAGGAGCTGTACATCCGCACGGCGGACGTGATGCGCAGCCTGGGCTTCAATACTCAGCAGACGCTCGATATCACCGACAGTTTCAGCTTCCAGCTGGTGACCAACGCCGCGACCGCTGACAAAGCGGCATCGGCCCTGGATGCCTATTCGAAGGCTCTGCAGACCGGCAAGATTGACGCCGATGGATGGGTTTCTATCCAGAGCGCAATGCCCACCATCGTGCAGGCAATTGCTAGCGGCACCGGCAAGAGCGCTGAGGCTATTCGCAAACTGGGTGTGGAAGGCAAGCTCGCGCTTGAGGACCTCAACACCGGTCTGCTAAGCACGGTGGATGCTAACCGTAAAGCAGCTGCCGAGATGTCCACCAGTGTTCAGGACGCCCTGGTGAATATCGGTAATGCAATCAGCACCTTTCTGGGCGGCATGGAGGAGCGTACCGGCGCGGTTGCAGGTCTCTCCCAAGTGCTCCTGGCGCTGGCCGACAATGTGGATCTGGTGGCAGTCGCAATGGGCGGTGCCGGTGCCGCAGCGCTAACCCTTTACGTGGCCAAGGCCGGGATGGCAGTGAAAGCTGCGCTGGCCCAGCGAATTGCCGAAGTCGACAACGCCCGGGCTGCGATTCGCGGTGCCGAGGCCCAGCGTATCTACGCGCAGGCACAACTGCAGCAGGCAGAGGCGTCTGTCGCCGCCGCTACTGGCCTGCAGCGTCTGTCATTGGTTCAGACGCAGCTGCTGCCCAAGCAAGCGGCGCTCACAGCATCGACCGAGGCATTGGCCATTGCGCAGGCAAACCTGACCCGCGCTGCCACTGGCGGCCTACTGACGGCGTTGGGCGGGCCGATGGGGCTGGCGCTGCTCGCTGGTACCGCAGCGGCCAGCTTCCTGCTGCTGAGCGAGAACTCCGATGGCCTGGAGAAAAAACTGGGCGATCTGGCCGACCCTCTCGACAAGGTGATGGAGCGTTTCGGGAAGTTGAACAGCGCCACCCAGGCCGTAGCACTCAGGGAGCTACAGGGCAAGCTTGACGACCTGCAGAGCCAGCTCGGGCAGACTGCCGGGGCCATTGCTGACAAGTTCGAGAATGATCTGCGCGGCCTTGGAGCTGCGGGTGTCGATGGCTTCATTGCCGGCCTGGCTCCAATGCCCAAGGAAGCGCAAAGAGCGCTCGACCTGGTCCGCGATGCCGCCAATCAAGCAGCAACCGGCGCCGTGGTGGATTGGAAGGCCGTAGCCGATGAAGTGCGGGGTATTCCTGGTGTCACCGAAGCGATGGCCCAGGCTATCGAGACGGGTCAGATCAAAGCCTCGGATCTCAGCGCCGAGTTGGTGAACCTGCGCTCCAAGCTGGCTGAGCTGACTGGCGAAACCGATCGCAATACAGCTTCGACTCAGGCTAACAATGCTGCAAAAGCCGGCATGAGCTCCGCCGGCGAGAGCTATCTGGCCACCTTGCAGAAGCAGCTCGCAGGCCTTCAGGACAACGGCGATGCAATCAAGATAGCCAACCGTCATATCGCCGAAAACGCTGACCTCACTGAAACAGACCGCCAGGCGATTCTGTCCGCCGCGAGCGCGATTGAGTCGCTGAAGAAGAAAAACAAAGACGCGACTCAAGGGAGCAAGGACCGAACCAAGTCCCTGCAGGACGAAATCAAGGCCCTCGATGCGATCATTGACCGTGCTCTGCCTGAGCGCAAACGTCTGGAAGACCTCAAGGAAGGTATTGATGGGCTGCGCAAGGCACAGGCAGGCGGAAAGATCACAGCGGCCGAGATGGAGCTGGGCATCAAAAACCTGAACGCGGCCTATGCAGCCCCGGCCATCCAAAAGCGTGCCGAGGAGGAAAGGAAGTTGGCGGAGGCGCGGCGAAACAGCGCCGAAGCCTACCGAAAGGCCATGGAGGTAGTCCTGCAGACACGTCAGGACGCTATCAATGCCGATGTGTCCGGTATCGGAATGGGCGATGACGAGCGCGACCAGGCTGAGCGCCTCAATAGCGTTCGGCAGAAGTACGCCGAGGCCCGCCGGCAGCTGGAGGAACAGCAGGAGGATGTGTCCCGGCGATTGAGCCAGGACGCGTATCAGCAGCGCCTAGCGGATCTGGAGGATTTCCAGGCCCGCGAGCTGCAGATGGAAGTTGATGGCTACGACGCCAGGCTGGTGGCCCAGCAAGATTATCGAAACGGAGCTAAGCGAGCCTGGGCCAATATCCGGGCTGATGCTGCGAATGTGGCCGGCGCTACCGATGAAATGTTGACCACTGGCTTCAACACGGCCAGGGACGCCTTGGCCGACTTCGCAGTCACGGGCAAGGCCAACTTCAAGGACTTTGCCACCAGCGTGATAGCTGACATGGCCAGGATTGCCAGCCAGCAAGCCGCAAGCTCTCTGCTCAGCACTGTGGTGAACTGGGGCGTAACGGCTGCGACAAACTACTTCGGCAGTGGAGGCGGCAACGGCATGACGCCAGGCTCTGCCGGGGCGGTTTCATCCAACCTTGGCGCTTCTCAGGCCGGTTACTCGAGCACTTATTTCCGGGCCCAGGCTAAGGGCGGCGCCTGGGATGGTGGAGTGCAAATGTTCGCCAAAGGTGGGGCCTTTGCTACCAACAGCGTGCTAACCAGGCCGACAGGCTTTGCTATGGCAGGCGGTGGCCTGGGTGTCGCTGGGGAGGCTGGTCCCGAAGCCATCATGCCGCTGGCCCGTGGGGCTGATGGGTCACTGGGCGTACAGATGGTGGGCGGGGGCGGTGGCTCGACAATCGTGCAGGTCAGCGTTCCGGTGACCGTCGCCTTGGAAGACCGAAGTTCTGAGGGCATGGAACTGGACCCTGCAGCATTCCAGCAAAACATGGAGCGGCAGATGCAGGGGGTAGCCGAACGAGCTATCGCCTCATCCTGGCGCCCTGGCGGCGTCAGCCACCGAAACACGACCGGGAGGCGCTGATGGCTATCGAGACGTTCACATGGGTGCCCGATGACGAGGCAAGCGGAGATAGCGAGCTTCGGACCAGGAAGTCCCAGTTCGGCGACAACTACGCCCAGGTAACAAGCGATGGGCTCAACGGCGAAACGGACAGCTGGGATCTGACATTCGGCGGGCTTGCCTCGGAGATCGCTCCGATCCTTGCATTCATCCGCCGCCACCGGGGCGCCAAGTCGTTTTTGTGGACCAATCCGGAAGAAGTGCTGGGCCTGTACCGCTGCGAGAAGTTTCGGCAGGTGCGTAAGCCCGGCGGCATCACCGTACTTACTGCCACCTTCGAAAGAGCATTTCATCCATGAGCCTGATCACCCAACTACAGAAGCTTGAACCAGGGGCTGAGATACTGCTGTTCGAGCTCGACGGTACGGACTTCGGGGCTGACGTGCTGCGATTCCATGGGCACGCCATTCCTCACACTCCCGACGAGCTGCGAGCAGCCGGTACCAATGCTGACCAGCTGCCGGCGAAGTCCATCTGGTGGCAGGGCAACGAGTACAGCGCCTGGCCGGTCCAGATTGAAGGCATTGAGGCGAACTCGGATGGAACTGCAGTGCGGCCCACGTTCAGTGCGGGTAACGTTAATGGCCGGATCACCGCGCTGTGCTTGGCCTTCGACAACCTGCTCGAATTCAAGCTGACCATGCGGCACACCTTCGCCGAGTACCTGGACGCTGCGAATTTTGCCGGTGGCAACCCCTCCGCAGATCCGGCAGAGGAGGCGATCGAAGTCTGGTATATCGATCAGAAGGTGTCCGAAAGCGGCACCACCGTAGCCTGGGAGCTCGCAAGCCCGGGCGATGTGGGTGGCGAAACGATTGGGCGTCAGATGACGCAGCTATGCCATTGGGCGATGACGGCAGGGTACCGGGGGCCGAACTGTGGCTACACCGGGCCCTACTACGACATGGACGGAAACCCTACGTCAGACCCAGCCAAGGACCAATGCAACGGCTGCCTGGACACCGGCTGCACCGTCCGGCATGGCCAGGGCAACGAACTACCCTTCGGCGGCTTCCCTGCCGTCTCGCTGATCGCCCGGAGCTAACCATGCGCAAAAACATTCTCGCCGCCGTGCAAGCGCACGCAGCGGCTGAATACCCGCGAGAGTGCTGCGGCATACTGCTGCAGGTTGGCCGAAGGCAGGTCTATCACCCATGCTCCAACGCATCCAACGATCCGACTGAGGAATTCCGGATTGCACCCGAGCAGTACGCCGAGGCCGAAGACCTGGGCGAGGTGATTGGAATCGTCCACTCGCATCCCGACGCCACCAGCAGGCCGTCGCCGCGAGACTTGGCTATGTGCGAGGCCACCGGCCTGCCCTGGTACATCTTGTCCTGGCCAGAGGGCGATCTGCGCACGATCACGCCCACCGGATGCACGCCGCTGCTAGGTCGCCCATTCGTGCACGGTGCCTGGGACTGTTGGCAGACCTGCGCCGACTGGTATCACCGGGAATGGGGGGTGGAATTTCCTGCCTACGATCGAGAGGAGGGCTGGTGGGAGAACGCCGATGGACCGAGCCTATACGAGCAGGCCTATGAGGCTGCCGGCTTCCACCAGGTGAGCGAGCCGCAGCGTGGTGACTTGATCGTCATGGCGGTGGGGCGTACTGCCCATCCAAATCATGCGGGCATCTACCTTGGCACTGACTCCCAGCTGCCAGGCGAGGACAGCCATGTGTTTGGGCCGGGTCCATTCATGCTGCATCACCTTCTGGGGCGACCATCGGAAATCATCGTTTTCGGCGGGCCTTGGCTCGAACGGACGCGCTTGGTGTTGCGTCACCGCGACAGTAAGTGATGATACATTCGAAGTTTTCATGGAGGGATCACATGCGAGTTTTGATCTGTGCATTGGGCTTGGGGTTGCTGGCGGGATGTGTCTCGCCTTCGGATCTTGTAGAACACGGGCCTGCCTTCGAAAGCCACACTCCAAAGACCGCGAGAGACTTCTCTAAATGTCTCGCCCCGAAATGGCAGGACATGAGTAGCGGAGTAGTCTCGACGGAAACCGAAACTGGTTATCGCATTCGCTTAGACATCGACATGGTGGGAACGCCAGTGATGGCGGTAGTGCAGAGCCAGACCGTTGGTGCCAAGGTCAGTATCTACACTCGGAACAGTACGTGGTCCAAGTGGGTGAAGGTGGCGCGAACCTGCATCTGAGCATATCCAAGATCAACGCCTCCTCCGGGAGGTTTTTTTATGCCCATAGGAATTTACAGCCATGCCCAATGCTCAGCCACCAGCGTTGACTAGCATCAAATTGTCATGCTCGCTTGCCCGAAAATTCGGCCGCCTGCATCAAAAATCACTCGATAGCGGAAGCACTTTCGAAGTGTTCAGGGCTCTTAATGCGACCATTCCTGGTTTTGAGGCGGAGATCAGGAGGCTTGACCAACTAGGCATGCGCTTCGCTATTTTCCGGAACGGTCGTAACGTCGGCCCAGATCAATTCGATCGCGGAGGCGTGAAAGAGATACGTATCGTCCCTGTCGTTGGAGGCAGCAAGCGTGGAGGCACGCTTCAGACAGTTGTCGGCGCTGTACTCATCGCCGCAGCCTTTGTCCTCTCATTTACGCCATTTGCTGGCGCCTCCCCATTTCTCTACCAGCTAGGTGGAGCCATGGTCGCCGCAGGCGTAATCCAAATGCTCAGCCCCCAGGCTAAGGGCCTAACCCAAAGCGCCGCGCCAGAAAACCTACCGTCCTACGCCTTCGGCAGCGCCAAGAACACCACAGCCAGCGGCAACCCAGTCCCGATCTGCATCGGCGAACGACGCTGGGGCGGGGCGATCATCTCCGCCTCAATCGAGGCGCAGGACAAGGCATAGCGCCAAAAGAATGCACAGACCGCCAGTTGGCGGTTTTTTTTCGCACGGAGGAAAGCATGGGCCCAGTAGATCACCTGGAAATTGTCGGCGCCAAAGGGGGCGAGAGCCAGCCGAAGCAGGCAGTAGAGTCGCCGGACAGCTTGCGCTCGACGAACATCGCCAAGATCCTGCTGGCAGTGGGCGAAGGCGAATTCGATGGGGTGCCCACTGACCGGGACATCTACCTCGACAACACCCCGATCGCTGATTCCAGCGGCAATGTGAACTTCCCGGGTGTGAAATGGGAATGGCGCCCGGGCTCTGTTGAGCAGAGTTACATCCAGGGCATCCCGTCAGTGGAGAACGAAACCTCCGTCAACGTTGAGCTGCGCAGCGACAACCCGTTCACGCGCGCCTTGAGCAATACCCAGCTCTCAGCTGTTCGCGTGCGCATGTCCTGGCCGCGCCTGGCCAAACAGGAGAGCAACGGCGACACTAAGGGCTATCGCATTGAATACGCGATCGATATCGCTACAGACGGTGGCGCTTATGTCGAGGCTCATCTGGGCGCCGTGGATGGCAAGTCCACCAACGGCTACCAGCGCTCGGTGCGCGTGAATCTGCCCAAGGCCACTTCTGGGTGGATGCTGCGCGTACGCCGACTCACGCCGAACGCGAACAGCGGCACCGTGGCCGATACCATGACCGTGGCGGGCTACACCGAGATCATCGACCAGAAGATCCGGTACCCGAATACGGCCTTGCTGTACATCGAGTTCGATGCCCAGCAGTTCCAGAACATCCCGGCGGTGACGGTGAAATGCAAGGCTAAGCGCTGGCCGGTACCGAGCACTTACGATCCGATCACCCGCACCTACAGCGGTGTTTGGGATGGCACGTTTAAGCTGGCCTGGACCAACAACCCTGCCTTCGTGACCTATGGTCTGTGCGTGGAAGACCGCTTCGGCCTGGGCAAGCGCATCAAGCCGTGGATGGTCGACAAGTGGGAGATGTATCGCATCGCCCAGTATTGCGACCAGCTGGTGCCGGACGGTGTGGGTGGCCAGGAGCCGCGCTTCCTCTGTGACATGAACCTGCAGGGCCGTGCCGAGGCCTGGACTCTGCTGCGTGATCTGTCGGCTATCTACAGGGGCATGGTGTATTGGGCCCACGGTTCGCTGTTCATGCAGGCGGACATGCCGCGCGCGCAGGATATCGACTACGTCTTCACCAGGTCGAACGTGATCGACGGTGAGTTCGTGTATGGCGGAGCCGAGCGCAGCACGCACTACAGCCGTGCCCTGGTCAGCTACGATAACCCGGCCAACAACTACGACACCGACGTTATTCCGGTGACCGACAACGCGCTGCAGCGCCGGTACCGGGACCGCCCAATCGAGCTCTCGGCCATTGGTTGCACCCGCGCGTCCGAGGCCCAGCGCCGCGGTAAATGGGCACTGCTGAGCAACAGCCAGGACCGCACCGTTACGTTCAAGACCGGCATGGAGGGCCGTATCCCGCTGCCTGGGTTCGTCATCCCGGTGGCGGACGAGTTGGTAGCAGGCCGCCCAAACGGCGGGCGCATTTCCTCGGCTACTGGCCGCGTCGTGACGCTGGACCGTGACACCCCGATCAAGGCCGGTGACCGGCTGATCGTGAACCTGCCCAACGGTACCGCCCAGGCGCGGACTGTGCACTCCGTCGCGGGCCGGGCGGTGACCGTCACCACCGAGTACAGCCTGCAGCCCGAACCTGAATTGCAGTGGGCGATTGACTACGACGACCTGGCCGTACAGCTGTTCCGGGTGCTCAAGACCACCCGCACCCAAGAGGGCAACTACGAAATCACTGCGCTCGAGTTCAACCCGAGCAAGTTCGCCGCGATCGACACCGGCGCGAAGCTGGACGAGCGCCCGATCAGCGTCATTCCGGTGACCACCGTGGCGCCTCCGGCCAGCGTATCGCTGTCGTCTGGTCACATGATCGACCAGGGCATCGCGGTCAGCACCATGACCATCGCCTGGCCGGCAGTGGCGGGCGCTGTTGCCTACGATGTCGAGTGGCGCAAGGACAACGGCAACTGGATCCGCCTGCAACGCACTGGTGCCGCGTCTGTGGACGTGGTCGGTATCTATGCTGGCGCATACCTGGCCCGCGTCCGTTCGGTCAGCGCGTTCGATATCACCTCGATCTGGAAAAGCTCGGACCTGACCCAGCTGAACGGCAAGGAAGGCTTGCCGCCGGCAGTTACGTTCCTGGCAACTGAGAGCCTGCTGTTCAGCATCGGCATCAAGTGGGGCCTGCCTGCCGGCGCCGAAGACACCGAGCGTACCGAGTTGTGGTACGGCGAAGGCACCGACCTTGGCGCGGCAACCAAACTTGCCGACCTGGCCTACCCGCAGAGCGAGCATGTCATGCAGGGCCTGCGCGCGGGGCAGCGCTTCTTCTTCTGGGCGCGCCTGGTGGACCGTTCCGGCAACGTTGGGCCGTTCTTCCCTGTGGCTCCGACCGTGGTTACCGGCATTGCTAGTGCCGATGCCGGTCCTATCCTCGAGCAGATCAAGGACCAGATCACAGAGAGCGAGTTGGGCAAGGAGCTCACCAGCAAGATCGAAAAAATTGCGCTTATCGATGGCAACGGCCCGGGGTCGGTTAATGAGCGGATCGGCACCGCCAAGACTGAGCTGGCCAAACAGATCAGCGACGTGAACAACGCTCTTGGCACCGTGAAGGGCAACCTCGAGCAGCAGATCACGGCCGTGAGCGCGGACGTTTCCGCCGCCAAGACCGAGTTGCAGCAGCAGATAGCGAACGTCTCGGCCCTGGCCGGCTCCCTGCCATACCGCAAGGATAAGGCCTACAGCGTCGGCCAGAGCGCCCTGGGCAGTGATGGCAAGCTCTACCAGGCCCTGAAAGCGGTACCGCTGAACACGCCGCCACCGAACGCTACCTACTGGACTGACGTAGGGCAGGCCGTTGTTACGGCCAACGGCATGGCCGCGCGCGTCTCGAAGGTTGAAACCGATGTATCCACGCTGGATGGCAAGGTGACCGCCCAGGCGTCTCAGATCGGCGGGCTGCAATCGAGCCTGACCACTACTAACGGCAACGTCTCGGCTGCTCAGCAGGCTGCTCAGGATGCGGCCACGCTGGCGGGCGGGAAGGGCAAGGTGATCGTTCAGTCGGCAGCGCCTGCCGTCGCGGACCGCCTGGCGCAGAACCTCTGGATCGACACCACCAGCAACGCCAACACCCCGAAACGCTGGAGCGGTTCGGCTTGGGTGGCGGTGACGGATAAGGTGGCCACCGATGCAGCATCTGCTGCCCAGTCGGCGCTTAGCCAAGTGGCGTTGAAGGCCGATGCTAGCGTAGTGAGCAATCTGAGTACCCGCGTCAGCGATGCCGAGGGCAAGCTCACGTCGCAAGCCACCCGCATGGACGGCATGCAGACCAGCATCGACGGCAAGGCCAGCTCGCAGGCGCTGCAGCAGGTCACCAGCCGCGTGACGGCGACCGAAGACAAGGACAAAGCCCAGGATCAGCAGCTGACCTCGCAGAGCCAGGCCCTGACTTCGCTGACCGACAGCGTAAGCAAGAAGGCTGAGGCCTCGACCGTCCAATCGCTCAGCAACACAGTTGCCCAGCAGGGCCAGAGCCTGACGGCTCAAGGCACGTCCCTGACCAAGATCGAGGCGAGTCTGCCGTCGCTCAGCGGCGAGAACCTGCTTCCCAACAGCTCGTTCGAGGAGTTGGTTGCCGATGGCAGCAGGCCGCGGCATTGGGCGGTATCTGGCGCGGCTGCGCGGGCCTTTGTGCCCTCGCCGTTGACCAGCAGCCTCAACGCTCTGCGCATCAGCGCAAGCGTCGGGGCCGGGAGCTACATCGAGGTGGTGTCGAGTCCGGCCGATGGTCGCGCACGAGTCAAAGTTACGGCCGGGGTGACCTATACGCTGAGCGTCTATGCGCGTGGATCAGGAGCGCCAGGCTTCTTGCGGATGTATCTGCAGTTTCTTGACGCTGCTGGCGCAGTGCTCTCGGCACCCGCCACCTCTGACAAGCCGGTGCTGGGTGAGAACTTCACTCGTTACACGCTTACGGGCACTGCCCCAGCCAACGCCACACAGGTAAATGTCTACGCCTGTCGTTTATTCAACGACTCGAGCGCCGCCGCTAACATCTGGGCAGAGGTCGACAATGTGCAACTTCAGGAGGGTGGGCTGGCCACGGCCTATCATCCGTCGATCCTGGCGGCGGCCGATGCGTCAGCCGAGGCCGTTACCAGCTTGGGCGCTCGCGTTGAGAAGAACGAGCAGGGGCTCAAATCTACTGGCGAGCAAGTGACCAGACTCACCAGCAGCCTGGTTATCACTGACGGTAACGTGGCAACCGCTCAGCAGGCGGCCCAAGCTGCATCAACCCTGGCCGGCAGCAAAGGCAAGGTTTTGGTGCAGCCCTCGGCGCCGGCAACCACCGACCAGGTCGCGCAGAACCTGTGGATCGACACCACTGGCAACGCCAATACGCCGAAGCGCTGGAACGGCAGCGCCTGGCTGGCGGTGACCGACAAGGTGGCCACCGATGCAGCAGCCGCTGCACAAACCGCACTGAACCAGCTGGGCGGTAAGGCTGACGCCAGCGCGCTGGCCAGCCTGGGAAGCACGGTCGAGCAGCATGGCAAGGACATCACTGCTGCCGGGCAGTCGATCACTCGCATCGACGCTTCGATCGCCTCGTCGGGCTCGGAGAACCTGCTGTTCAACCCATCGTTCGACGTCGCGTCTGCCGCCAACGCCAATATCGCCGCTGGCTGGTATTGGAGGTACACCGCCGGGGTGGTGGTGGCGCCCACCCTGCGTAACTCCGACCTGGGTGCCGAGGGCAAATGCCAGCGACTTGACGTCTCCGGCCTGACAGCCGGATCAGGGGCGACCTATGTGGACTTCGCACCGGTTGCTGAACGGCAGCCGCCAGCGTTCGAAGGGAAGGCGTACACCGCTTCGGTTTACGTGCGCGGCAACACGGGTCTGCTATTGCAGCTCTACCTGCAGTTCAAGGATGCCGCTGGCAGTACGCTCAGCACCAACGGGCCAAGCAACCTGGTGCTCAACCCTACATATCAGCGCCCATTACTGGTTTCGGCACTCGCTCCCGCCGGATCCGTGCGAGTCGACGTGCTTTATCGGATCCGCTCCAACGCGGGATCGACGCTCACCGCAGGGTTCGTCGATTTCGACATGGCGCAGCTAGAGCAGGGTAATACCCTGACTGGCTGGCGCGATAACGGCAAAGCCAATGCTGACAGCATTGCTGCCAACGCAGCGGCTACCACAGCGCTCACTGGTCGAGTCGAAAAAAATGAGCAAGGGCTGACCAGCGCCTCAAGCTCAATCGCTCAGCTTGAAAACAGCATTGGCGATGTAGGTGGTGAAAACCTTTTCTACAACCCGGCAATGGCCAAATTCCCAGGCTTGAATGGTACGGCCGAGGGCTGGCAAGTCGAAGGCTCTGTGAGTTCAATCGACACGCTCATCCCGTCGTGGCTTAGTTCTGGGGAAAAAGCACAGCGGATTGAGGTGCCTTCTGGGCTCACAACGTCTGGAACCTCGCCAACCGGCTACAAGTCGTTTCGGCCAGCCTCCAGCGGAGCAGTGATAAAGCGTCCAAAGGTCGCAGAGGGGGAGGTGTTTACGGCCTCTGCCTACATGCGCGGTACAGCAGGTTTAGCGTGCCGGATCTATCTGCAGTGGCTGAATGCCTCAGGAGTAGCAATCAGTGCGCCAGCCGGTGCATTGGCGTCGTTGACATCGTCATCAACGCGTATCGAATACTCTGGGGTAGCTCCTGCTGGGGCGGTTGAGTGCAACGTCTACTATCGCGTGTTCAGCGCAACCGGCGCGGTCAGCAGCGGTTTCATAGAGATAGCGCGCCCCCAGATGGAACACGGTGCCCGCGCCACAGGATGGTCGGATAACGGGCAAGTGCTAGGTGCCGATGTTTCGTCCAACAGTAAGGCCATCGACGGTCTCAACTCCAGCGTTGAGCAGCAAGGTGCGGCAATAACGGCAGTAGCCGGCAGAACTACTCAGTTGGAGACCAGCGTCAACAGCCCCGTCAACGGCCTTGCCACCAGAGCGTCCGCTTCCGCTGTGGAGGCTATTTCAGGCCGCGTGTCTGCAACCGAAAACAGCCTCACGTCACAATCGGGCCAATTGGTTGATCTACGCAATAACCTTGCAACTGTGACCAGTGGATTGGGTGCAGCAGGTTTGGATCCTGCACCTGGAGCTCTTTGGCATTTCGATGGGGCCTTGGATGGGTGGTATGGCCAGGGCGCGAATATCACGCTCGGCGCTGGTTTCGTGACCATCAGTTCTACAGGCAATGACCCGCAACTCATAAGCGCGGCCGGTCTCGCCATTGAGGGCAGTGCGTACACGCGCATTCGTGTCGCGATAACTCGACGTGGCGGCTCGGGATGGGATGGGCAGCTGTTCTACTCGACCAAAGACCATGGTTTTGCTGGCAGCTACCGCAAGGTCATCGCCAATCCAGCGCTGGCCGTGGGCGCTAGTACCATCCTTGAATGGGACATGGCAAACCTGACCTCAGGGGGAGCTGACTGGACCAGCAGTATCATCGACCGGGTCCGTATCGACTTCGGCAGTATGGCGAGCGATGTGTTCGAGGTGGACTGGATTGCGATTGGTCGTGCCGCACCATCAGCCTCCAGCCGCGCGCTGTCGTCGCTGGATTCCAAGGTGACTCAGCAGGGAACCAAGATCGAGGCGGAGGCCAAGCGCACGGACGGGCTTTACACGTCAGTGGGCAACGCCAATTCAGCAATTCAGGATGAAACGACTGCTCGCGCCACTGCTGACTCAGCCTTGAGCACTCGAATCAACACCGCCCAGGCGAAAGCGAATGAAGCGGCGGCGGCTGTCCAGAGTGAGGTTCAAGCGCGGGCCGATGCCGATGGCGCTCTGTCCAAGCGCGTCGAAACGGCCCAGGCAACGGCGGGTAACGCCAATGCTGCTGTTCAGCAGGTCGCTACAGCTCAGTCCGACATGAAAGGGATGCTCAACGCCCAGTACACCATGCGTGTGCAGATCAACAGCCAGGTGGGCGTGCACCATTGGGGCGGGTTTGGCATCGGCATCAACGAGCAAAACGGGGTGGTGCAATCGGCCTTCGTGGTCTATTCGGACCAGTTCGTGCTGCTCAATGCAAACGGGGGAGGGCTCTCGTCGCCATTCTCTGTGGTGGGCGGGCAGACGTTCATCTCCGACGCCTACATCCGGAACGCGAGTATTGGCACCGCCAAGATCGCCAACGGTGCGATCGCCAACGCCCAGATCCAAGACGCGGCCATCACCAACTCGAAGATCGGCAACCTGCAGGTGGACACGCTCAAGATCGGTAACGAGGCAGTGACCATCCCCCGGTACGCTGGCTATGCCCCTCGCTTCAACTGCAACGGCAGTTGGCAGACGCCACTGACTATCACGTTCTACATGCCTCAGCCTGGCATGGTTTACATCAACTACTGCGCGACGTTCCTCTCGAACGGTACCCAGTTCTATCAGTACCGCCTGGTCCTGGATGGAAACATGATCGCTGAATCTGTCGCGAACTGGTCGGACAGCTCCATCACCCTGGCCTCTGGTCAGTACGTGGGAGCAGGCCAGCACACGGTCGATTTCTCGATCCTGGGTGCGGTGGGCGTGGTGCTTTCCTATCAGAACCTAATGGTGCAAGGAATCATGAGATGACCCAGTCACCCCCTGCCGGGGAGGTAGTGCTCTACAACGAGCGCGGAGAAATCCGCATGCGCGGCTACATGTCCCAGCTCGAGGCGGAGCTCAACGCGAAGCGAACAGGATTCTCCTATCTGTTCGCCCGGGCCAGCGAGCTCGAGCAGTTCGTCAGCGCGGGCAAGATCGTGCCTCGACCCAAGATGGCACTGCAGCTGGTTGGCATGACCCTCAAAGGCGTGCCCGCCAATGCGGTGCTCAACATTGAGGGCGTGGAGTACACCGCCGATGGCAGCGACATCGAGTTGGGCTTCAGCCTGCCCGGCGAGTATGAGGTTGTGATCGACCTTTGGCCTTATCAGAGCGAGGTATTGAGCGTTGAAAATCGAGCACAAAAGTGACCATGCCAAAGCCCGGGCCACTGACTACCCGGCGATCGAGGAACAGCTGGACATGCTTTGGCACGCGATGGACCAAGGAACAATGCCCAAGGCCGAGCCGTTCTATTCCACGATCCAACGAGTAAAGCAGCAGTACCCCAAGACCTGACGGTTAATTACCCCTCAAGCCCGCCACGCGCGGGCATTTTTTTGCCTGGAGAAAACCATGCCCTACGTAGCCATCAACCTGATCAACGATTACGACCCTGACAACAAGACCCGCTTCACCACCTTGGAACAGGCCAAGGAGCGTATCCAAGCCGGCCTGCGCCAGTTCCCCAGCCACCGGTTCGTTACAGCCGAGCTCCTCGAGGAGTTCACCGCCGAGGTCGTGATCACTGGCAGCGAGCCAGCCAAGCCCGATCCGGTACCGGACGAGAACGCCGAGGCCTGAGCCCCCGCGTCACCAATACAGCCCGCACCGTGCGGGCTCTTTTTCGCCTGGAGAAACCTATGACTACACCCCGCGGTGTCCGCAATAACAACCCAGGGAACATCGATTACAACCCGCGCAACGCCTGGCAGGGGCAGCTGGGCCTGGAGGTAGGCGTGGCCAAACCGCGCTTTGCCCGCTTCGATCACCCAGAGAACGGCATCCGCGCCTTGGGCAAGTTACTGCTCAATTACCGCGGCAAGGATGGGATGCCCGGTGTTGGGCGGCCTGGTATCGACACCCCGCTGGAGTTCATCAACCGGTGGGCGCCGGCGAGCGAGAACGACACCAATGCCTATGCGCAGGCCATCGCCAAGCGCCTGGGCGTCGGCGTGCGCGACTCGATCGACATCTCCAAGCCGCAGATCCTGCGCGAACTGGTGGTCGGCATCATCGTGCACGAGAACGGCACCAACCCGTATCCGTCGACGCTGATCGATGAGGGCATCAGGAGGGCCCTGGCATGAACGCCGCGCTTGTAGCGCTGAAGGCCATACCGCTCTGGCTGTTGCTGGCCCTGGCCGCCGCCGGCGTTATCTGGTGGCAGCACGGCCAGATCCAAGACGCCCGCGCCGACGTTGCAGCAATGGCTGAGAAGGCCGGCAATTGCCAAGCGGCCAGAGACAACCTGGTCGCCCTGGCCAATGAGCAGGGTAAGGCACTGGGTGACCTGCAGCTGGCCGCCCAGCAGCGCCAGGCCGCCGCCGAGAAGGCGGTAGCCGAAGCCCGCGCCAGTGCCGAGCCGGACTACCAAGCAGCCAACCGCATCCAGCAGGAGCGCACCGGTGGCGATCAGTGCACGGCTGCCGCCTCGATTATCGACAAGGAGCTCGGCCTATGACCATTGCAAGCCGATCCCTGCAAGGGGTAGGGGTGCTCGCAGGCTTTCTCCTGCTTGCGGGCTGTGCAGGCCATGACGAGCCGGAGATTCGAACCGTGCGCGTCGAGGTTCCTGTGCAGGTTCCTTGTCGCACGCCCGACGTAGCTGTGCCGCCCTGGGCCGCCGCCGGCCTCCGCAAGACCGAAAGCCTTGAGGTGAAGGTGCGTGCCCTGCTGGCTGAGCGCCGACAGAGGATCGGGTTCGAGGGGGAGCTAATAGCGGCCGTAGCCGCTTGTCGATGAGGGCTTCCGCCCTCACGTGATCAAGGCCTGCTGACGGCTTTGACGGCACTGCTCAGCTTCTGGCTTTCAAAAAGCTTGGCATATCCCGACTGCAAGCAGTCGTACTGGTACATCGTCCGGAGAAGCCAAATTTTTTGCCACAGAGCATCGTCCATAGCATGCTGGGTCACATTGAGGTTCAGCAGGGCTGCCTCCCTCATGTCAATCACGGATCCATGGGAGTGGTAGTGTCCTCGAGTAGCCATCTTCGAGATCGTCTCGTCAATGGCTTCCGGGATATGTGACATCATGCCTCTAGATAGCAGCTCACGCGCCAGTTTTTCGGTCTGGCCCCGCGTGGTCAAGGCTAGCTGAAACTCAATAGGGTTGAATGATCCTGGTGGCGCGTTGAGGATGAATTCCACAGGCACACCATTATATGACGGATCGATAGGGCCTAGTTCAGACTCTATCCCCATCATGATGGTGGATCCTGTCAGAGCTATCACGGTGCCGTTGCTTTTTGCGCGCCGAGGAATAATGACCCGCAAATCAGGAGCAGCCTGCTGAAGCAGTGAACAAATCTTCTCTGTTGGATCGGTGTAACCGCCGTTAGTCTCAACCAGCAGGTCGATAGGTCTGCCTAAGGCACCGCGCAAAAGCTCTGCGAATAGGACGTCGTCGCCCATGTCGATTTGGGCGCCTGACTGCTCGCATTCGGTAAAGTAGACGATCAGATCTCGACCAGTATCCTCTTGGATGTCAGAGATCAACTGCTGACGAAGATACCGGTCCTTATGAGTAACCCAAAAAAGCGGGGATTGAGACGGTAGCGTCTTAGAGCGGGGAAAGCAGTCCGGCATGATGGCGAGCGTCCTGTTCGTCATTGGTTTGTTGACTTTCACCTAGGGCAAATACCGTCAGACCGGCGTTCATGCGCTCGCTTGCCTGGCGAATAGCCTCATAAGGATCGCGGCTTGGGGGCGCGGTTACCTCGTCTTTGACGATAACCTGGTCGGTCCGAGTACCAAAAAGATTCCGCGCTTGAGCCATCGCGCTTGACTCTTGGAAAAATACGCTGCTCATAAGCTGCTCCATTGAACGATCAGCGGTGTTCTTCGCTGATAGACTTATCCACAGGATTTGCACACCGTATGGACAAGGTGGCTCGCGATTATCGCTACGTCAAGCGTTAAGTCAAATCATATTTCGTCTGAAGGGCGCCTAGGCCAGGGAAAAACGCCGAAAGCCTCCTACAGAAGACGACGAGCGGAGCAAGGAAATCTTGACCGTCTCCTTATCACGGCTTTGGCAGACGCCCGGAATGAATACCGCCGATGTCGCTCGAGGCCAGGCAACCATCCGCGCCGGCATGGTGCTATCCGACTTGCTCGCACGGGCTGATGCTCGAGCGGGAGAGCTGGCGAAGGCTTATGACCAGGCCCGAATAGCAGGGGAGCAGTGCCAGCGAGAGTACGATGCACTCCTGCCATCCGGCTGAGGTGGATTGCTCGGCGCCGGTTGTTATGAGTAGGATACTGTTTTTATATACAGTAATGGTGAGCTATGGCGATCCTACTCCCGCCAGCGTGGGTCGCTGAGCTTGATGATCGTTTTGCGCTAGTGACCGATCCGGACGGCCGCTCGGCTGTGCTGGCAGAGATGGCGAAGGCGGCTCACCGCCGGCGCGAGATCGACGCCGGTGAGCTATGCGAAATGCTAGAGCTGGCAGAAGCCGCACGGCTATGGGCACTGCTCGAGCATGAGGAAGCCTGGGATCTCGAGTTGTTTCGGTTTGAGAATTTTTCAGATCAAGATCACGGACGGATCTTGGTCGGCAGGACGCCGGGGAAGGATATCGTTGCGTAAATCTTCCCCAAAATGCATCCGTAAACGCCTGATTCTATTGGGGCTGAAACGAACAAAAACGGCGCCATCGTAAAGCGCCGGAATTGGCTCAAAGTATTGATTCTATTGGGGTTTTATACCTTTAGTAGCGCGTCCCAGGCTTTGATGCCGTAGAGCGTGTAGGTCATTGTGTGCATCGGGGATACGTGTCGCCCCAATCTCTCCATTTCCGAATGTCAGTCGCGCGATTATGCGATAACCCTCCGCACGGCGCCACGGGAGGTTGTCCTGAACGGGCAGCGGTTGCTTCTGCAAACGCGTGCTGCCTTCCTTCATGGGCTGGAACGTGCGTCCAATTGAGCGAAACCACCGGTCATTTCCCGATACCGGCTGAACCCTTGGGCGGTAGATGTATCTTCATGTTACACATTAGTTCGCCACCTGCGACCTTGGTGCAGCGGCCAGGCACGCTTGTCACCCGTTACCATGCTGATCCAGGTGTACGTTTTGTCCTCGGGTACGGGGCCGTTTGAAGAAGGAAGACCCACTGGATGCAGTCCGCCTATACCGTCCTTATCCTGCTGATGCTGGTCAGCGTGTCGAAATTGGTCGGCCGCCTGATTCCCCTGCCTCTGCCGCTGGTACAAATCGCAGCTGGCGCTTTGCTGGCCTGGCCGACACTGGGGCTGCATGTCGCCCTCGACCCCGAACTGTTTCTGTTTCTGTTCTTGCCGCCGCTGTTGTTCGCCGATGGCTGGCGCATTCCCAAACGCGCGTTGTGGCGCATTCGCGGCCCGGTGGTGGCCCTGGCGGTGGGCTTGGTGTTGTTCACCGTGGTCGGTGCGGGCTATTTCATCCACTGGTTGTTGCCGAGCATCCCGTTGCCGGTGGCATTCGCGCTGGCAGCCGTACTGTCGCCGACTGACGCGGTGGCCGTGTCGGCCATTACCCAGGACCGCCTGCCTACGCCGTTGATGCACATGCTCCAGGGTGAGAGTTTATACCCCCTATATGCCCTGCAGACAGACACCGCCAACCCCCGGTTTACCTAGGTTTGTCCAAACGAGAGACTGTCCATCTCTCCGCAGCCTGAAATGGACACCTTCAATATTAGGTAAATAGAACGATCAGTTCAGCGATGTCCCGCCGCGACCAGATGGATGCGTGGTTGGTATGAGCACTGCCTCCGAATGCGCTGATTCGGTGTTTGAGTGCTGAGTCGATGTCCTTAGTGTCATCTAGATGAACTGCTGCCAAATCGTCAGTCTTCGGACACCTGATTCCACAATCGACGCAACGTCGACTCGGGCATCCCAAGCTGTTTTGCAGCCTGACCTCGAGTAAGCCCTTTTCCCTTCAGCTCCTGTACGGCCTGCCATTTCTTCCGCGCAGCTGAAACGTTGAGCGGAACCTTTCTTTCAGGCTCCGAGGTTTGGTTGGTGTCAGCCAGTCCGAGGGCTTCAATCTCGGCCAGCGAGGCGAGGAGGACTTCCCTAGGCGTGCGATTGCTGTCCCGAGAAACGGTCAATGCAATCAAGGCGGTCAGCTCAAGATCAAGCGCAGCAGCCAATTTTTGGCTCACATCCAACGTCACCGAATGCTTACCGCTCTCCACCTTGCTGATGGTCGTTTGATCCAGGCTGGATGCCATGGAGCGCTGCGTGTTGCCTTTGCTTTGGCGCAGCATTTGGAGCACTGCCGCAAAGGATTGGCGGAGCGACATTACAAATCCCCAAAAACCAAGATGTATGCCGCGTTTGCCTATCGCCAAACAAACGAATATATTCCTCGTCATGGCGGTCTGGCCTCTGGGCCTGCAATTTATGAAAAATGAAATGCGGGGATGTGCTTGATGGATAGCCCACTCAGCGACGGGTTACTTGGGGAGGGAGGCGTTGACCTGGTCGGCTCTGAACTATCCCTCGAAGATGTGCTCCTCGCTGCTCGAGAACATTACAAGCGGATGCCTCTTTGCGTGGTAGAGGATTGGGTGATCTTGGACGCCATCCTCACGGAAGATGAGCAGGCCAAGGTAGCTGCGGCTGGATGTCAGCCCATGTTCTTGTTTGCCCACAAGGTCGTGCATGACGAACAGCGCCGTTTCGAGCCTGGCGATTGGGTGCGGTCGACAATCGCTAGAACCTTCAATGAAGGCTACCTCTTCGAGACTAGAAACACCGTCTACGTGCTCAAAGGGCCAGGACAACGCAAGTCGTCTTCGCTGCAAGGCATCTTCTCAATCTTCTAGGTGTCGCGGCCCCCGCTTGTGACGACTCGACTGTTTCAGAGATCAAGATATGTTCCGTTCTCACCAAGCTGACATGGCAGGCATCCCCGGTATGTTCGGCGACGGGCTGATGCATTGGCATGGCGTTTCCCGAGCTCTCGCTACCCACTGGTACCACGTGAGCGTTCAGCGTCTCCATGAAGGTCAATTCAGGAATTATGAGGAGATGCTCAACGATGAGATGCGCCTCGTCGAGCTGCTGGTAGCGCAGGACGAGAGTCTGGTTGTGCAGGAAGTCCAAGCCGTCACCCCATCCTGGATGAACAAGGATGGCTGCTGGAAGATGGAGAAGCTCACGTCGCTTTCGATGGGACACAACCAGGCTGGTGTGGCCATCTGTGTTCTGGAAGTAGAAGGTGGTGCTGTGTATGTCGATACGCATGAGCCTGATCTCGGTGCCGACTCCCTGAGCGACGTCAAAGAGCTGTACCGACGCGGTATGGCTCAGGCCAATGCTTCAGAGCCTCGGAGGGCTTAGGCATGTCAGAGGTCAACACGGTGAAGGTGGACTACCACATGAAGCGCTACTCGGACTTCGATCTGTTGCGTATTGCTCGAGCTATAGGCCAGGGGTATGAGGACGAAGTCACTGCGTTTCTGGTGAATGTCCACATTCATCGGTTGAGCGCCGTTGGCGTCGTCTTCGGGCATGTGCGGCAAGGGCCTCATGGTCGTTTTGCCGATGGGCACCTGATCCAGACATCCGACATCGTGAATGTCAGGAAGGAAGGCAAGTTCTGGGTGATCACGACCATGAACTCCAAGTATGTCGTGGCTACCTTCCGCCGTGATGGTGGGCGCCGCAGCTTGAGGGATTTCTGCCGCTTGGTTGGAGACCGCTTCCCTAATACACAGCTGCACTGATTTAGATCGAGCCTGAGCATGCCGAGGTGTGCTCGAGGCCTTCCCCTGCCTGTCATTCAGGAATTGAGCAAGGAGCTGCAAGTGTTTATAAAGTTTGAATATCTGAAGTTTTCAGGGTGCCTACAGGACATACGAGTTTTTGAGAGCTTCTCAGATAATGTGCAAGTCATCATGAAAATCGACGACGTCCTCATTCCTAATTTTCGGATGCCTACTCGAATTTATGAGGAGTTGGAGAATGGTGGCCGGTATGACTTTTATGGCCTTGTGCAGAAATCGAGGAATAAGCAAAAAAATACAGGATTTGTAATGGCTGTAAAGGCCGAAAACGGGAAAATCCTAGAGCAGCCTAGCTTGAAGTACACAAGCCAGTTAGGTATTTGGGTGAACGGTGCGGTAATCGCGGGCGTGGCGTTTCTGCTATCCTGGATTGGGTTGTTTTTTGCAATCGGCGCGTTTGATACAAGTGGTGGATCGTACAATGGCTTTGCCCAATTTGTATCCGATCTGACTGGCTATTCACTTACCATTGCTGGTTTGGTGTTCGCTGGTTTCGTTGGCGTAGGTATCAACTTGTTCCGTAAGGCAACTTCGCTTGAGACCTGGAAGTCGATTGCTCCGGACAAGTTAGTACAGCGATTCAGCAAAATGCATCGCTGATACTTGAGCGTGCCCCTGTGGGGGACGGCTGTCGTAAACCGTGCCCGGCTTGCCGGTCACGGCCCTACGGGCTTCCATCCTCACGCCTTCAGCCATCGTGGCTTGCGCGCTCCGCTTGCGGTTTGGTCGCAAACCCAATGTTTATGGGGCTTGTAACGTGGTTTTGGGAATGTAACATTGACGCTGTTACATTCCAGAATGTGCGTTACAGCCTCGATTCTGAAGGATGGGCCGCTCCATGTAGTCACCTGGCTTGGGCGACCTGAGATTGCTATGACTTTCCTCAGCCGATTCTGTAATCTTGCTAAATAATTAGCCTCCTGAGGAATACGTCCCGATGTCCCGTCTCGCTGAATTTCGTCGTCTAGAGCAAAAACTCGCTCAGCAACTGGCAGAGCTCGAAGCCATGAAGGGTGACTCGGCCATTAAGGCTGAGATGGAGTTCGAAGAGAAGCTGCGAGCTCTCCTCGGTGAATACGGCTACAGCTTGCGCGACGTGATCAGCATTCTTGATCCCAAAGCCTCTGCACGTACTCCGGCCCCAGCCGCCCAGGAAAAGAGCAGCCGTAAGCCCCGCGAGCTGAAGATCTATAAAAACCCGCACAGTGGTGAAGTGGTTCAGACCAAGGGTGGTAATCATGCAATTCTGAAGGCATGGAAAACCGAGCATGGCGCTGAAACCGTCGAGTCCTGGCGTCAGTAAACATTGCGTCTTGACGCAATGAGTACACGATAGGTAGCCTCATCGTGTATGTGTCCGACACCAAAGCCTCTCTGAGGAAAAGACCTCTTCAGCGACAAATCAAACCCCGTCGTGGGGAGTTGGAGACCCCGAGCTACACCATTAAAAAATCTATGGTCACCCCATTTTTTGCAATACTGATTAACGGATGAAATGGATGGCTCGCTTAAATCTATCCGGCGTCAAATTGGGGTAAGCCCCGCGCCACGATGAGAGCCGCGCCTGACGATCCTTAAAAACCGCTCGGCTTCGAGAGCCGATTTTTATGTCAGGATCCTCGCCAGGCCGGTAGGCCGTTTATTTCATCTATTGCTCAGCTATCGCAAAACCTGAAAGGTGAATCGTGGTACAGCAACAACCACAGGGTCAGGCGTTCAAGGCGCCTGGCCCTGTTTCGTATTGGGTGTGATGAGCAGAAATCGCCCAAGCTATGCGGGCGAATTTATTGGCCAGTGCACAGGCGACCACGTTTGAGTGTCGGCGCGTCATAAGCGCTCGCACCCAGTCCGCCAGAGCCCCCTTCTGCCGCGCCAGGTTCTGCATGTAGACCCTGGCGCATTGCACCAAAAGGCGTCGCAGATTCTTGTCGCCTCGCTTGCTGATCCCTAGCAAGTTAGCTTTGCCGCCAGTGCTGTACTGCCTGGGCACCAAGCCTAGAGAAGCGGCAAAATCGCGACTGCAGCCGTATTGCTGACCATCGCCCATTTCCACAGCCAGCAGGCTGGCGGTGATCGGCCCGACACAGGGCATGCTCAACAAACGACGCCCTAGATCATCGTCGGCCAGTTGGCCAACCAGCTCTTTATCCAGTGCCTTGACCTGCTCGTCCAGATAGGCGAAATGGTCGTGCAGACGTTGCAGCAGCACTGTCAGCCGAGCAGGCAGCTCGTGCTCCGCCAGAACGGCAGACAAACGCTTCATGACCGCCAGGCCCTGAGGCAAGCTGATGCCGAACTCAAGCAAGAACCCATGCATCTGGTTGACGGCCTTAGTGCGGTCACGGATCAGTGACTCGCGTAGGCGATGTAACACAGAAAGAGTCTGCTGAGCTTCGGTCTTGGGCGAAACGAAACGCATCGAAGGGCGCGAAGCGGCTTCGCAGATAGCTTGCGCATCGACGAAATCGTTTTTGTTGCCTTTGACAAAGGGCTTAACGAACTGAGGAGAAATCAGCCTCGCCTGATGCCCCAGGGCGGTCAGCTCACGAGCGACGAAATGTGCGCCGGCGCATGCTTCCATCACCACGGTGCACGCTGGCAGGTTGGCGAAGAACCGCATCATTTGCTGTCGTGAGAGCTTCTTGCGAAACAGCTCCCGGCCGGGCTTATCCTGGCCGTGCAGATGAAAGGTATGTTTGCCGAGGTCGATACCGACCAGTGCCAAATCGCTCATGATGATGGCCTCCGGAATGAAAACACCCTGCGAAAGCGTAGCCCTCGCAGGGTGTCGGGGTGACCATCTCATTAACCGCCTGTTGGCGGTTTTTTTGTTTCCGTCTCGACCTGGCTGGGGCAATCCAAGAACGATCAAATGAACGGTGTCTTCGTGCTGGTCATTGGCTGGTCTAGCTTCCTTGAGTTGTACCGGTTTCTAATCCGCCCGGGCTAGCGGCCCCTAGCGGTGTCATCCACTCCCTCTGGCCGATCACGACAGGCGGTAGCTTGACACTCAAATCACGCGGGTCTAATCTACCTACCAGTAGATAGACAAACCGAGGAGGTACTACTCATGCAGTTCAAAGGTCGCAAGCTTCTGGTTGTAGGTGGTACGAGCGGTATCGGTCTTGAAACCGCACGCATGGTTGCGGAACAAGGCGGCTCAGTCGTGATCGTGGGTAACCGTGCCGAAAAGGCCGAAGCGGCCCGTAAAGAGCTAGCAGCCCTGGTAGGTGAGGGTAGGGTCGTTGCCTATTCGGCTGACCTCACCGACTTCGCCAGCGTGAAGGGGTTGATCGAGAAGCTGGCTGCCGAGCACAAGGATATTGACCTGATGGTCAACTCCGCCGGCATCTATTACCCCAAGGCCTTCGTTGAGCACTCGTTGGAGGACTACGACAACTTCCTCAACCTCAACCGCGCCATTTTCTTCCTGACCCGTCATGTGGCTGCGGAGTTGATCGCGCAGAAGAAGCCAGGCTCTATTGTTAACGTAACGGCTGCGGCTGCTCGGCAGGCTGTTGAAGGCGTACCCGCATCGGCTTACTCGATGGCCAAGATCGGCCTGGACACTCTCACTCGCCATGCGGGTGCAGAGTTGGCAGAGCATGGTATCCGCGTCAACTCGGTAAGCCCCGGTATCGTGGAAACGAAGATCTTCGAACGCTTCATCCCTGGTGATCAGCTGGATGGTGCCCTGAAGGATTTCAACAATTTCCACCCGCTGGGTCGCAATGGCACACCACGTGATGTGGCTGACTCAATCGTCTTCTTGCTGTCGGACAAGGCGTCTTGGGTAACCGGCGCAGTCTGGGATGTGGACGGCGGAGTCATGGCCGGTCGTAAGCAAGGCAAGTAACATAGCGTGTAGTGGCCGGAATCGCTTTTCTGGTCGAGCGATTTTGGCAGGAGATTTTATGGCACTGGCGACACGGGACGCGTTAATTCAAACCGCTGAAGGGCTGATGCGTACCAAAGGTTACGCGGCATTTAGCTATGCGGATCTTGCCGATGCGGTTGGTATTCGAAAGGCGAGCATCCACTACCACTTCCCAACCAAGGAAGACCTGGGGATTGCAATCGTTGAAGAGTACGTATCGCGGGTGGAGGCTGAGTTCGAACGCATCGAAATCAATCATCCCACTGCATTGGACAGGCTTCATGCGTTCTTTGTGTTGTTCCATGCAAGCACCGAAGGTGGACTGCTGCCTCTGTGTGGCGCATTGGCTGCAGAGATGGCGGCTTTGCCTGACGGGCTTCAACGACAAACGCGCCGTTTCTTCGACGTGCAATTGTCCTGGTTGACCAAGGTCATGGATCAAGGAATTACCTCGGGTGAGATTACCGAGGGTCGTGGCGCCAGAGAAAAGTCGTATTTGCTGCTGAGCATCCTTGAAGGCTCAAGCTTCATCAATTGGGCCACCAACGAAGATGATCACGTGAATATGTCAGTCATTCGGATGGTTGCAGAGTATTGATCTCTGCTTGAGAACAGGGCCGAAACGGGTCACGTGTCGGCCTTTTTTTGAAATGTCTTACCTATCAACCAGTAGGGTGGTAACTATGTCTAGCATGCCAAATTGGGAACAAACCATCACCGACGTCAGCGCCCGCCTGAAGGAGTTCGGTGCGCATTCGCCTGACACCCTGCGGGGTGTGGCAATGCTCGGTAACGCCGGTAACAAAACCAATCACCTGGACGCGAAGACTCGCGAGCTGATCGCACTGGCGGTGGCAGTAACGACTCGCTGTGACGGCTGCATCGCGTTCCATGCAGCGGAAGCCAAGAAGCTTGGCATCACGACCGAGGAAGTGGCTGAGGCACTTGGAGTAGCGGTGAATCTGAATGCCGGCGCGGCGGTTGTTTACAGCACCCACGTGCTGGATGCCATGGATCGTAGCTGATAGCCCAGGCCGTTCTTTGTGACAGCAGAGGTGCAGAGGAAAGTTATGAAAAAGATCACGGTTGAAGTCTATTCCGACTTTGTCTGTCCCTGGTGCTGGATAGCAAAGAAGCGGTTGGAGCAGGCAATCGGCGCTCTTCCGAGCGACGTAGAGGTTGAAGTTGTACCCAGGGCCTACCGCTTGGCCAAAGGCATGCAGCCCATCGCATTCGAGAAGGCACTGGTGCTGAAGACAGGTAGCCAGGCTCGTGCACAGGTCTTCATGGAAGCTATTCAGGAAGTCGCCTCTCCTGAGGGCTTGGACTACCGCTTCGATGTGATGCGTTTCGGGGACACCAGTGCGGCGCATCAGTACGTGAAAGCCATTTCGAGTCCGACGCTACAGGCGAAATATGTAGAGCGACTCTACGCAGCTGGAACTACAGAGGGGCGCGACATTTTCGATGAGCGAACACTTAAAGATCTTGCAGCTGAAGTTGGTGCTGCTGACCTCTTTGGATTCGATTCTTCGGAAGCAGCGATTCTCAGCGATGAAGCAACCGTTAAGGGCCTTGGCACCGGCATCCCATTGTTCGTTGTCAATGGCAACCGCTATCTCTCAGGGGCCCAAGAGGTTGAGGTGTTCTCCAAGGTGCTGAAATCAGCTGTTGAGGATCTTTCGAACGATGGAGAGAGCGTGAGTGGAGCAAGTTGCTCGATTTCTGGTTGCGAGAGCTGACCAGGCCATCGCCTTCACCTGTTTTTTAATTCTGAGTTTTTATCCACGATTTTGAGAGGAACTGAAAATGGACAAGCATCTCAACGGTATCGATGTCGCTGCTCTGCAAGCCTTTGCACAGGGCGTCGCTGAAGATCCAGCCAAGCGTCACGCACGCTTCAAAATCAACACCAAGTGGGAACATCAGACCCGCACCGTGGCGACCATTGACCGCTTCCACCTGAGCGGCACCGACTACCCACGAAACGTCCAGATCGCGGCTGATGAGCCACTGGAGCTGCTGGGTACCAACTCTGCCCCCAACCCGCAGGAGTTACTTATCTCTGGCCTGAACGCCTGCCTCTCAGTTGGCTATGTGGTGAACGCATCGGCCATGGGCATCACTATCCACAGTCTGGAAATCGAAACCAGTGGTGAGCTGGATCTGCGTGGCTTCCTGGGCCTGGACGAGAGCGTCAACCCAGGCTTCGACGAGATGAGCTACGTGGTGCGCATCCACACCGATGCACCTGCAGAAAAAGTGGAAGAGCTACACCGCATTGTCACCAAGACTTCCGTGAACCTCGCCAACTTCTCGAAGGCCATCCGCATGGTGCCCAAGCTGGAAGTTATCGCCGGCCAACCAGCCGCCTGATTCACGAAGTCGTTTGCAGAGGTAGATCATGAAAAAGCTGTTTACTCCTTACGACCTGGAAGGCCTCAAACTCGCCAACCGCGTTGTGATGGCCCCAATGACCCGTACCCGGACGGAAGACAATGTGCCGTCCGAGCTGACCGCGCTGTACTACGCGCAGCGGGCCTCGGCGGGCCTAATTATCACTGAAGGCCTGCCGATCTCCGACGAGGGGCGCGGTTACCTGTACACCCCCGGCATTTACACCGACGAGCAGACCCGCGCTTGGCGCGAGGTAACTGATGCCGTTCATGCTAAAGGCGGCAAGATCTTCGCCCAGCTGTGGCATGTAGGCCGGATGTCTCACGAATCGCTGCAGCCTGGCAACGCAGCGCCTGTTTCGGCAAGTGCCGAGCCTGCTGTGGGCACTACGGTTTACGCCTGGACTGCACCCGGTGTGGCTGGCCCGGTCGCACCGAGTGTCCCGCGTGCTTTAACTGTGGATGAGATCCACCGCGTGACCGAAGACTTCGTTGCCGCCGCACTGCGAGCGGTGGATGCGGGCTTCGATGGTGTGGAGCTCATGGCGGCTAACGCATTCCTGTTCGACCAGTTCCTGAGCAGCCAAATCAACACGCGTACCGATGAGTACGGCGGCTCGATTCAAAACCGACAGCGCTTCTTGCTGGAAACGGTCGACGCGATTGCTGATGCCATTGGCAGCTTCCGTGTCGGTGTTCGTATCTCGCCGTTTGGGCGCCTGTATGACCTTCGCCCGTACCCGGAAGAGGAAGCAACCTGGAACAGTGTTGCTGCCGAATTGAACGAGCGCGAATTGGCCTTCGTCCATCTGAACTACCAGCCAACACTGGACGCGGTTCCATTCCCGGATGGTTTCTACAAGCAGTTCCGCTCGCTCTACAAGGGCACGGTCATTGGTGCAGGTGGCTTTACCGCTGAGCTGGCAGAAGCGGAGCTGCAGAACGGCAATCACGATCTGATCGCCTTTGGCACCCCCTACATCGCCAACCCCGATCTGGTTGAGCGGATGCAAAACGGTTGGCCTCTGGCCCCCAGCGATCATTCCACGTTCTACGGTGTGATCGGGGCAAAAGGCTACACGGACTACGCGCCTTACCAGGCTTAATCAGGCGTATTGATCATCGCAATAACCCAATAACTGAAGGAGTATGTTATGCCATTGGTAACTGTGAAAGGCATCGAAGGTGTTTTCTCTACCGAGCAGAAGGCAGAGATCATCAGCAAGATCACCGACGCCATGGTCTCGGTTGAAGGCGAGAAAATGCGTGGTGTGACCTGGGTCATCTTTGAAGAAGTGAAGAGCGGTGAGTGGGGCATCGGTGGTGAGCTCATTACCACTGACAAAGTCAGAGCTATGCAAAACGCCTGACACCCTTCCGACGCTGCATCGCAGCATCAGTGCAATGTGCCCTGGCGTTTACTCGCTCCAGGGCATTTTGCGTTTCAAGGGCTGAATTGCGATCAGGCCCTCGAGAGTTTTCGTAACGCCAGCTTCATGCCGTAGATGCCAAACAGCCAAGACTGAATTTTATTGAGCCTTGCTTGAAAACGGATCGTTTGTCACCCCCACGCCAGATCGAGACCATGACGTCACCCCAAACAATAACCAGAGGTGGTAATCGTGGAATCGGTACTCAAACTTGACCCAACCGCAGGCGGTAAGAAGCGCATTTCGATTTATCAGCCTGAACAGGAAGGGCTCATCTTCCCCGAGATCCCTGAGTTCAAGAACTTCGAAGAAGAGCGTCAGTACCGCAAGAAGCACTTGGTGGCAGCGTGCCGCGCATTCGCTGAGCACAGCCTCGATTACGGCTTTGCCGGTCACCTGACCGTCCGTGATCCAGAGTTTCCTGAGCTGTACTGGACGAACCCGATGGCCGTTCACTTCTCACAAGTCAAGATGTCCAACCTGATCCTGGCCGACCACAAGGGCAAAGTAGTTCAGGGTGATTACGCCATCAACCGTGCCGGTTTCGTGTTGCACGCTGCCGTCCACGAAGCGCATCCAGACATCGTTGCGATGTGCCACGCTCACACCATCTACGGTGGCGCATGGGCATCCACCGGGCGTCCGCTGCTGCCGATCACCCAAGATGCTGCCGTTTTCTTTGAAGACCACGTCGTCATCACAGCAGAGGCTGGTGCCGTTGCGGTGGAGACCAAGGCCGGTAACGCCGTCTGCGATTACTTCAAGGACGTGCGCGCTGCTATTCACCAAAACCACGGCCTGCTGACCGCGAGCCGTCACAGCATCGATGAAGCCGCATTCTGGTTCATTGCCCTGGAGCGTTGCTGCCAGCAGCAGTTGCTGATCGAAGCCTCTGGCATCACACCGAAACTGGTCTCGCCAGAGCGTTGCCGCTACAGCCGTGAAAACGTGGGCAGCCCCTTCATTGGCTGGCTGCACTTCCAGGCGCTGTACGACAAGATCGCGGCTGAGCAGCCTGACATGTTCTCGTAACGCCCTCTGGCGCTGTCCGTCCGGGCGGCGCCTCTTCCTTACCGCACAATAACAATGACTGGAGATAGGCAGATGCCTAATGCTCTTGATGCTGCCTGCGTCCCCGATTCGCGTTCCATTCCGGACGAGTCAAAGCTGTACGCGCGCTTAACCCTGCGACTGATTCCCTTTCTCTTTCTTTGCTACGTGTTCGCTTACCTGGATCGGGTGAACGTCGGCTTCGCCAAGTTGCAGATGCTCGACGAACTCAAGTTCAGCGAGACTGTGTACGGCCTTGGGGCCGGGATCTTCTTCTTCGGTTACTTCATCTTTGAGGTGCCGAGCAACATGATGCTGCACAAGATCGGCGCTCGTCGTTGGATCGCCCGCATCATGGTCAGCTGGGGTGTACTGTCAGCCTGTATGGTGTTCGTACAAACGCCCGCCATGTTCTACATGCTGAGATTCCTGCTGGGGGTTGCTGAGGCCGGATTCTTCCCCGGTATCATCCTTTACCTGACCTACTGGTTCCCGTCTTCCCGGCGCGGGAAAATCACTGCGATGTTCCTCACTGGCATCCCCATGGCGGGTGTGCTTGGCGGGCCACTCTCGGGGTGGATCATGTCGACCACTCACGGGTGGCATGGCTATTCAGCCTGGCAGTGGCTGTTCGCCCTCGAAGCAATACCTTCGATCATTGCCGGCTTCGTCGTCCTCTTCTACCTGCGTGACAATCCGGACGATGCCAAGTGGCTCACCACGGAAGAGAAAGCCGTCCTAAAGCGTAATCTTCAGGGAGAAGACCAGTCGCACCATGGACACTCTGCTTTCAGCGCCTTCACCAACCCCAAGGTGTGGCTGCTGAGTGCAGGTTACTTCGGCGTGATGATGGGCCTGAACGGCATCACCTTCTGGCTACCATCGCTGATCAAGAACTCGGGTATTCAGAGTGCGGCGGAAGTCTCGCTGCTGACCACTATCCCGTATGCCCTGGCGACGATTGCCATGGTCATGACCGGGCGGCATTCGGACAATGTGCTTGAGCGTCGCTGGCATGCGGCGGTGCCTGCGGTGATCGGCGCCTTGGGGTTGGTGCTCGCCACCACCACAGAGCAAAACCCCATGTTGACGGTGGCATTTCTCTCGGTGGGGGCCATGGGCGTGATGACTGCTATGAGCCAGTTTTGGTGCTATCCGCCTGCATTCCTAGGCGGTGTAGCGGCGGCGGCAGGGATCGCGATGATCAACTCCATCGGCAACTTGGCTGGGTTCATTAGCCCCTACTTGATCGGCTGGGTGAAAGACACCACTGGCTCTACCAGCATCGCGCTCTACTGCATCGCGGCTGCGCTGCTGTGTGCTGCGGTGGTCTGCCTGGCGATGCCCAAATCGGTGGTGAACCGCTAGCAATCGAGTATCGATGCCCGCCGAGCGATCATGGCTGATCAAGGCGGGCGCCGACCGATTGAATGAAGGCGGAAAGGCATGGGTTGGAGTTCTCCATGTTCCAGACCATCCCCAAGGTGATCTCGGGTGCGTTGGTAATTGGAATGAACCGAACCGAGTCTGGATTCGATTTCGACATGGACGTCGGAATGATCGAGACGCCAAGACCTTCACCAACCAGATTGACTATCGTCCCTTGCAGCTGGGTGTACATCCGCACGCGGGGTTCGAATCCACTGTCTCGACATAGTTTGAAGATTGTGTCGTGCAGGGCGGAGGCGGTATCGCGAGGGCTCAAGATGAAGGGCTCATCAGTAAGGTCTTGGACTGTTACCGACTTTTTGCCCGCCAGCGGATGATCAGCCGGTAATGCGATACTGAGGGACTCACGTTGCAATTCCCGAAATTGGTACGGTGGCTGAACCGTGGCTGTGAAGGTAAGCCCAATGTCGCATTCTCCCGTCTCTACCGCTTTCATCAGCGCACTCGGTATCAACTCGCTCAATTCCAGGTTCACACCAGGCGCGCTAGCGGCGTAGTCCTTGATCATCTTGGGTAGGCCTGACCAGGCGATCATGGACGTAAACGCGATACGCAACTCTCCCTTCTCGCCCCGAGCGACAGCTTGAGTGGAGCGAATCGCCGAGTCCATAGCCTGTATGACCAGCTGCGCGCTTCGTTGAAATTCGTAACCTGCTGAGGTGAGCTCCACCGACCGGGAGGTGCGAGCGAACAGCCGGCAGCCTAGCTGGGATTCAAGATCGGCAATCTGCCGACTCAGCGAGGGCTGCGCTACGTTTACCTGCGCTGATGCTTTGCCGTAGTGCAGGTGGTCGGCTAAGGCAAGAAAGTAGCGTAGATGGCGATGTTCGATCATTGATGCTCCAGAGGTATCGATTTACTACTTTATAGTCATTGGACTGCATTGGTCGGCGATTTTAATCTATACAGGCCTAAAATCCCCTCCAAACGTGGAAGTCATGTACACCGTCCTTGCAATCGTTTTGCCCATCTTTGCCCTCATCCTCGCAGGCTTCATCTGCCGCAAGACCAACCGACTCGGAGACCAGGCCGCCTCCGAGATCAACAAGATGGTGGTATGGCTCTGCCTACCCGCGCTGCTGTTCAAGGTGACCGCGACCGCGTCGTGGGCTGAAATTTGGCAGCCGGGCTTCATCATTTCCTTCGGTGCCGGCACGCTGGCCATTTTCGTCGCAACTTTGGTGTGGCGGTTGTGCACCGGCCATAGCCTTGCCACTTCAAGCATCGACGGCTTGAGCGCTGGTTATGCGAACACTGGCTACATCGGCATTCCGCTGTGTGCGATTGTATTCGGCCATCCAGGTCTTCAACCGGCGCTCATTTCGACGATCATCGTTGTGTGCCTGCTCTTCGCCATTGCGGTGATCTGCATCGAAATCGGCTTGCAGGAAGAGCGGCATCTCGGCCGAGCAGTAGGGGTCGTAGTGAAGGCGCTGTCCAAGAACCCTCTGGTGATTGCGCCCATCGCTGGGGCTGTCTGGGCGATGACAGGTATTCCGCTGGCTCACCCAGTCATGAGCTTCCTCGACATGCTCGCTACGGCTACCACGCCTTGTGCTCTCGTTTCGCTTGGCCTGTTCCTGGGCCAGAAAACGGTCAAGTCGACTGGAGGGAAGAGCAACCCTTGGCCGCTGGTCACCATCAAGCTCGTGGGACAGCCGCTGCTGACCTGGTTCCTGGCGTTCAAAGTCTTCGCGCTGCAGTCGATGTGGGCCAATTCCGCGCTGTTGCTCAGCGCCTTGCCCACCGGTACTGGGCCCTTCATGCTGGCTGAATTCTATCGTCGGGAGGCAGGGCTTATCTCCCGCACCATCCTGATCTCTACCCTGGGTTCCCTGGCTACCCTAACCGGGCTGATGATCTGGATGAATACGGGTATTGCAGGGGCCTAGGGTTAGCCGTTGCTGCTGACAGTGGAGCGGTGAAGGGCGAGCATCAAGCTTCATGGATCTGGTTCATGATCCATTCCTTGAACCGCTCAATTTTGCGGCTCCCTTTCATCGAGCCACGGTAGCAGAGGAAATGCATCTCCCGCTGCAAGGGAGGCTGATGTCCATTCAGTACGACCAGAGAGCCTTGGCGCAACTCTGTCTCTGCCAGACGGGTGGACTCCAGGGCAATACCCAGCCCATCCGCTGCGGCGGAGAGGACGAGCGCGGCACGGTCGAACGACAAACCGCCCAAGTCTGCGCGTTCGGCAACCCCTTCATGGCGGAACCAGTCGCTCCAGCGCACTGGGCTCAGTTGGGAGTCGATAAGTGAGCCAGGCTTAAGCAGGTGCGGTTCGAGCGTCTGGGAAGCGTCGAAGAACTGCTTCGAGCTCATTGGTGCGATAGTCTCCAACCCCAGAGGTTCGGCAATCACGCCCACCCGCTGGATCGGCGCCCCGTAGGTGATCGCAATGTCGATCTCCTCGTGTCGGGTGAGCTCAGGCGGCGTGGCGCTGGAAGTGAGGCGGATATGAAGCGGATTGGGTTCACTGACGAGGCGAGCGAGGCGTGGTGAAAGCCATTTGGAAGCAAAGCTTGGCGAGCAATGAACGGCCAGGTGCAGTTGCTCGGCGCTCGGCATCCACATAGAAAGTGCAGACTCCAGGCCGTCGAGCGCGACGGTCAAGCGCTGGGCAAGCGCCCGCCCCTGGATCGTCAACTCCACCGAGCGAGGCTGACGTTTGAACAGCTCCATGCCCAGAGTGGCCTCCAGCTTTCTGACCTGGTGGCTAACTGCCGAGGCGGATAGATGGAGCTCATCGGCGGCGGCAACGAAGCTTTCCAGGCGCGCAGCAGCTTCAAATGCTTTGATTGCGGCGAAGTTAGGAATCTTTCTCATTATTATTAGGTTAGGCTAAATTTAATTCAACCTTGGGTGAGAAGCCTTCGTTTGTCAATCCATACGCCTAAAGTCAACTATGGGTCTCCAAAAACAATAAAAGATGAGGTTGGCACTATGGATCCCTTGCTGCGGATTGAACCAGCATCTAACGGATTCAGTCTCCAGATATGATTGAGGAAATTCTTTCGTACTCGGCTTTTACTGATATCGAGTTCAATCCTGAGAAGTCAATCAACTGTCAGGCTTACTCCGTAGCCTTGTTTGTTTCCTTGCATAAGCAGAATTTACTGGATGATGCTATTGCTTCGAAGGAATCATTCTTGTCGACTGTTGGCAAGGTTCTAGTCTCAAGTGCTAGCCAAAATGAAGATGTTCAGGGTGACATGTTGAAATGAACTCTGTGTGTTAAGGGGCTGGTAGTCAGCCCCTTTCCGAGCGGCGGCATGATTATTCATCATGCCTTCTTGTGAGTCCTGAGCGTTCTAGGTATCTGCGAAGCAACGGGGATAATTTGGTGGTGTTGTAGTTTTGGAGCCAAGCTTCAACGTTTTCCACGGTTTTTGGAAGATCTTTCCGTAGTTTTAGTGCAATACTTCTATTTATGCCAAGTGACATGAGTTCAAGTACCCTTGGGTCGTAGCTTCCGAGTTCAATCATGGATGGAAGGCTTAGGGCGTATGCGTACTCTTCATGAACGGCCTCAGACGTACAAGCTTTGGTTATGTCCGACCAAAGAGAGAAGTATTTGACAAGTTTAAATGTTATGTTGCTACTGATGTTTTTGGTGACGTGTCTAGCGGCTTTGTCTACTGGCCGTTTTTTTGATTCGTTCTCAGTATCTTCTTCTTTAGAGAAGTCCTCAGGGTTCTGAGCAAGCTTGTTTAGGAATTTATCGATGAAGAAGCGGTGTGACTTTCCAGACATCCACTGGTAAGCATCGTAGACCAATGTGCCGATGCTGACGTACTCGCCTGGATTTGTGAATTTAGAGTTAACTTCTTTCTCAATATGGAAGATTCTATCCAGTCTGCGTGCGATGTCATCAAATTGCTGATAAAAGTTCTGACTTTTAAAGCTGATGTCGTCAGGCGCTGGAGGGAGTCGCCGTGTATTAGGGTGGTTCGTCGGGATCCAGGAAAATGGATCTTCTTTTATCTTTAGATAAAGCTGATTTTGAAGTAGTGGGTCTACGTATGGGTTTTGGCGAAGAAGTTCAATAGGTATGGAAAGCTGATCCTTTACCTGGGATAGCTTTTCTTCTAATTCTACTCTATGGTCACCTCTTATCTGTGACGTGCCTAGCAATCGGTCAAAGTGCTTTTTGTCAGACACGAAAAGGTGTCTAAGGTAACAGATGGTAGAGTATAATTTTCCGTCATCTTGGTTTTCGAATATTTCATTGCGGGTGGCGGTGGCGAGTCGAATTACTGAGTCGGTATGTTTCTGAAGGATGGCGGTCGTGTTGGTTTTGATTTTGGTCTTTTCATGATTCGTCAGCTTTTCTTCACCCCACTCTTCGTCCTTTACTTCCAAGCAATAGACTTCACCGTAGAGGTTGGTGCTGATACGCCCGGCTCGACCAATAAGATTTTTGAACTCGAAAGGTGTTAAGGGTGTGCTGTCATTTTTAGGGCTGATAACTATGAGCTTGTCTGCAGGTAGGTTAACGCCCTGTAGCAGTGTCGATGTGCATACTAAGCTTCTAATCGCTTCCTTTGAGTACAATTCTTCGATTTCAATCCTGGCAATGTCTGGCAGGCCAGCATGGTGGAACGCCACACCATTTCGCAGTGTTCTGATTAGTGAGTAATCAGGGTGTATTTCATCGGCTAAAAAATCAATAAGTTCCTCAATCGCATCCTCATGTTCTCGGCTTGAGTTGTTTGAACGAGGTAACTCGAGGGCCCACTTCTCAGCGGTAGCTTTACCAGGTGCGAACACAATACAGCTTTCGTCCTGTTTCAGATTCCCCAAGAACGCAGCAATCGCTTGGCCTTTCTTGCTTTTGGCTTTAGAAAAAAGTCTTTTGTTCAAGACTGTTTCGCCGGAAATTACGTTGCCGGTCTGGCTGGAAATTCGATACTCAGCGGAATAACTCCGTGACAAGAAAGTGATTGCAGCTTTGACTTGGAATACAGGAGTTGCGACAGTGGTTTCGTCTATGAGTTCTAAGCCTGAAAGCTCCTTTAGAGGTGTCGCGATGTCCTCAATGAAAGGGCCGGCAAAGATAAACTGGCTTTGCGGGAATCTCGCCACCAGCCCGTAAAGACAGTTTTCAAAAACCATGCCACGACCTTCCGCCTCAAGGTTGTGGATCTCATCGATGAAGATAATCTTAGGAGGTCTGATGGTTTTGTCCTGAAGCAGCTTGTTGCATCGCTCCGGGGTCAATACATAAATCGTTGATTTTTCATCGCCATCATCTTGAGGACGATATGTGGTGTAAACATGAGCGCGGTCTTTAAGGTCGGATTTAAAGTCCATGCTTACTTGGTTAATCAGTGCTTTGGTCGGCACCACAAATATTGCTGTTTCAGGGGTGGCTCTTAGTTTCTCAACAATGTATCGCCTAATAATGAATGACTTGCCGGCAGATGTAGGGGCAGAAATTGCGACGTTAGCGCCGCTTCGAATGGCTGCCCAAAGCTTTGCTTGGTAGTCGGTAAATACAAACTCGCCTGCACCTTCTAGTCTGTGTGTTAACCGGCCTCGTGTTGTGCCAAGTTCAATGTCAAGGAGAGCACCAAAGCTGTTTAAATACTTGCCGTTTTCGAAAATATTAGGGATGTGCTTACTTGAAAGTAGGTTTCCAGATCTCGACTGGATAATGTAGCACGCCCTCTGGTATGCGGGGTTGTTAGGCGCGTAAAGGTGCAGCAGTGCGCCAAAGGAGTTGGCCAAGTTTTTTAATGTTTCAGATTTGCTCAGCGAAATAATTGAGGCAAGCCATGTGGCGTGTTGAAGCTTCTGATGGGGTATAAATATTCCATTAGTTTCGCCAGCCTGTTTGCTGAGGAATAGATTTTTTAGCAAGTTGTCATAGGTTTCTACAAACCCTTCATCCTTAGAGGCTTCGAGTGGGAGGGCTTCTGTATCCCTGTTCATTTAGCTGCCTTCCTAGCTGCCTTGTTAGGGTTCGGTTTTTTTGGTGTTTCTTTGAATTCTATCCCATGGATTTGCTTGAAAAGTGTCTTTTTGAATGTTTCGACGCTACTCATTGGGATGAGGAAAAATTCAAGGAATAGCTTCCGTAGCTCGGATTTGTTCTGAAGTCGCGCTCTGATGTTTTTAACTGCTTCTGATGAGTGTTCTTTTATCCACTCGGCAACAAGCTCTTCAGCGTGATCTCTGTTATTCGCTTCCTCTTCAATGCTGTCGATTTTCTTATCGTCATAAATTAGAAGGATTGGGAATATTTTGTTGCACGCTTGGTATTCATCTGTTCCAGGGCGAAACGCTTGAAGCAGGGCTTTTGCCTGATCAAGTGTGAGATTTTTTGAAATGTTTGATCGGGCGATGAAAAGCTCATGATCAAGGGAGCTCGGTAGGTGGTTTTGGTTGAATCGGTCAATTGAGTCTAGCGAGCTTCCAATTGCGCCGCCAAGATCTTGATATATTTTTGACTCACCAATTAAGATTGATAGGTTGTTGTGTCTCTCCCCAAAAAATATCCCATCTCCGCCCTTAACTTGATCTTTTACATTTGTGAGCAAGCTTAACTTGTGGCATACCATTGGAGTTTTGAAGATGGCTTCAACCAACAGGTATAGGATAAGTTCACCATACTTTCCGTCGTACACTGGATCAGTGTTCGCGAAGAAGCTCGATGCCATTGGGTAAGGGTTTTCGTCTCTTTCTTCGTACTCTTCGAGTTCATTCCTGTCGAAAACGTAATGCTGAATCCGGTTGCCAACATACTTTGCTAGAGCGAGGCTTTCTTGGCGGTTCCCTGAAAATTTCAGGGACAAAGCGTGTGCCCTGACTTTGAGATCCAGTACCTCGGGGATCCGATGGAAGAATTTTTCGACCCAATCAGTCTTGACGGTGAGGCAGTCACTCCAGGTGATACCCTCGAACAGCTTTTGCATCTGAATCCCGTCTGGATAGCTGTGTAGTGCCAGAATGATACTACAGCCGTTTCGCTTGTGGCCGCTTCCACGACGGACGTTCTACACGGGAAACTCCGGTCGATCTGTGCTCGACAAAGGTTTTAGAGCCCCAGACAAGGGCGTTGCAGGCCTGCAGAGCTCTTCGCCCACGTGGAGGGTCGTTGACCAACCTGTAGGGCGTGGTGCCTCGCCAGGCCTCTAGGGAAACTCCGATCAAGTCAGCACAGGTCAGGCTGCCTGTGCTGACTTGATCGGAGTTTCCCTAAGCGTTTCATATAAGCAAAGATCGACTGAGACGTCCAACAGCGTCTCAGTCGATACCTGTGAGGTTCAGCGTGAAGATAAGCGATTTTTGCTTATACGGTTTGGAGGGAGCGCTTCAATACGCGGGTCTTGAAATCCTTGACCAGCATCAGGAAGAGCAAACCGAAACCAATATAGCCATTGACCACGTATACCACGTTGATCAGTGCATCGAACGGCACATTCAGACCAACCAGCGTGCCCACGGTGCAAAGCACACACAGCAGCAGTCGATGACGAATGCTGAACTCATCTGGCGCGAAGCGTTTCACTGGGGCCCAGAGCAGCGACGCTGCCGTGGTGTAGATGGCGGCGAGAATCACCACCGTGATCAGGCCGGTCAGCGAAGGGGAAATTTTTTCAACCAGCACCAGGGATGGGATCTGCGCAGTGGCAACATCGCTGAGGTTTGCAGCCAGGCCCAGCATCATGGCCAGCACGGCCAGGGAAAAAAGCAACATCCCCAAAAACGCACCACCCCCTGCCTCTGCCCGGCTCTTGCTGGTACTGCCCAGGTTGGTCATGAAGACCGCCAGCCACATCATGCAGAAACCTACGTAGGAAAGGCAGGCTGTAAACCAGTTGCTCCCGGCCTGCAGAACGGTCTTGCTTTCGGTCAATGGCTTCAATACGGCAGGGAATTCAACCAGCCCCTGGGTGTTCATGACGACACCTGCCACACCTATCATGATCGCTAGAACCGAAAGCAGAGGGCCGATCGAACCCACCACGCTGATCAACCGATTGAAGCCGAAGAACAGCGTGACCAAGGTCAAGCCCCCCATCAACACGCCGCCATACCAGTTAGGCCAGCCAAGTTTCTGATTGAGCGCGGCCCCCGCTCCGGCAATCATCACCCAGAACGACATATACAGGAAAAGCACCGAGAAATAGTCGAAGAAGGCGCCGAGTTTTTTACCGCAGTAATACGTGAATATTTCCTTGGGCGCGCTGAACTTTTGTTCGTAACCCGCCATGACGAAACTGAACGCAACATAGGTAAAGAGTGCAAACATCAGGAGGATACTGATCAGCCCGGCATGACCATAGGCGACAAAGTACTGCATGATTTCCTGGCCCGTCGCAAAACCTGAGCCGATGAGTAGTGCAATGCATGCACCACCAATAATGAACATTCTGGAGACATCCAGGGTTGACTTTGGCATCGTCATGATGAGTAGCGTCCTCTTTTTATAATCATGTGCCCAGGCATGACCGCCTGTAGGCAGTACAAAACGTGACGGCTCCTGCCGTATTCGCCGACGTCCAACGATTAAAACTAACGAGTGGAAAGCTCGCGATAAGGCTGCCTTTTGCTGTACTCGTTACATCAGCAATGTACGTGCCGCTTTTGCATGGCGAACCTTCCCAATGCGCCGCCTTCATGCCAGATTGCGACTCGCCGCGACAATTGTCCTTGAGCCAGGATGGGGCGTTTTGGGAGCTGAATACCGGGGTCTAAAGAGACCGCTGTAGCAGCCCGCGTGAACATCAGCGGGTCAATTGATCGAGCTAGACGCAGCCCATTTCCCTGTGTTGCTTGCGAAGCCGCGCAGGTGAAATCGAAAAGCGCTTCTTGAAGCTCTTGCAGAAGTGGGTGCTATCGGAGAATCCGCACTCGTATGCGATCTGGGCCACAGACCGGTCTGTGTTCTGCACGAGCCAGTGCGTTAGCTTCTGCACGCCAGAAGCTAACTTGCTCGGAGGATCCCTAGCTCCATGGTACCAAGCGCAGACTCAGTAGAAGTTAGCGGGTAGTATGACGACATTTCCTCCTATCACCTGTACAAGGAAAACTTATCCATGTCTCGCCTGGCACAATTCCGTCAACTCGAGCAACAGCTTGCCGCCCAGCTCGCAGAACTTGAAGCACTCAAGGGCAGCTCCGAGCTGCAAGCCGAAATTCAATTTGAGACCAAACTGCGTGACTTGCTGGCTGAGTACGGCTACAGCCTGCGCGACATCATCAACATTCTGGATCCGCAGGCGAGCCGCCGTGCAGCTGCTCCAGTTGTAGCTGAGAAGGCCCCGCGCCGTGCTCGCCAAGTCAAACAGTATAAGAACCCGCACAACGGCGAAATCATCGAGACCAAGGGCGGCAATCACAAGCTGCTCAAGGAGTGGAAAGCCCAGTATGGTGGCGACGTGGTGGAAGGCTGGCTCGCCCAGTAACACGCTCCACTGATGGTTTGCTAAAGCCCCCAATTGGGGGCTTTTTCAATTGTGATCCTTCCCTGGTGCTTAGCTGAAGAGTCACCTGCAGGTCACACTCCGTTTTCACTGCGATGACGAGAACATGCTGCCGATGATGCGTGCACCCAATAGGGAATGCTGTGTCGGCGGGGCGCCTTCGTTTAGTGCTTCCAGGGTAATTGCATCTATAGGCGTGAGGCAGGGCAATAGCGTCCGACTACGGGTGATACGGAATGAACGAACTCCGTATCGGATGTACATTCCCAGCAACATCATGATACAGATCCTCTTGCCCGATCCGACTTTGGTGCAGCGGCCAGCCCTCCACTTTCCTACTAACATATTGTTTCAAATGGCAAAGTCCAGGTCGTCGACACTGGTACATCGCTCTCGATTGACGAGGAACTCCGTAGCATGCAGTCAGCCTACACCGTCCTAATCCTGCTGATGCTAGTAAGCGTCTCCAAGCTAATCGGGAGGGTGCTCCCCATACCTTTGCCGCTCGTGCAGATTGGCGCTGGGGCGCTTTTGGCATGGCCGACGTTAGGTTTTCACGTTGCGTTAAATCCCGAGCTGTTCCTCTTCCTGTTCCTCCCGCCACTGTTGTTCGCCGATGGCTGGCGTATCCCTAAACGTCAGTTATGGCGTATTCGTGGCCCGGTGGTGGCCTTGGCCGTGGGCCTAGTGTTATTCACCGTAGTCGTAGCTGGATACTTTATTCATTGGATCCTGCCGAGCATTCCGCTTCCGGTTGCATTCGCCTTAGCGGCTGTACTCTCACCAACGGATGCGGTGGCAGTTTCGGCGATCACCCAAGGCAGGCTGCCAACGCCTCTCATGCGTATGCTGCAAGGGGAGGCCCTTCTCAACGATGCGTCTGGCCTGGTGACGTTCAAATTCGCTTTAGCAGCGGCGATCACAGGTGTGTTCTCTCTTTCCGACGCAAGCGTGTCGTTCGTGATGGTGGCGTTGGGCGGCTTGGCTGTGGGTGTAGCTTTGAGCTGGCTGCTTGGGCGGCTCCGGATGTGGATGATCACCCGAGGTTGGGATGACCCAGCGACTCATGTCGTATTCATGTTGCTGTTGCCGTTTGCAGCCTACGTTCTGGCAGAGCGGCTGGGCGTTTCAGGTATCTTGTCGGCTGTTGCTGCTGGCATGATGCAGAGCTGGCTCGATCTGCTGCCTCGCCAAACCAGCACGCGCTTACTCAACCGCAGTGTTTGGTCGTTGCTGGAGTTTGCCTTCAACGGACTGATCTTCCTGCTGCTGGGCCTGCAGCTGCCCGATATCATCAAGGCTGCGGTAAGTCACGAGGCAACCTTGTGGCCGACGTTGGCGTTCCGCTGTTTGGACGTGCTGGCGATATTCGGTGTGTTGATCCTACTGCGCTTCGTCTGGGTGCAAAGCATCTGGCGAGGCATAGGGGTAGTCCGCCGTTGGAGGGGTAAGGCCGAACTGGTACTTATGCCAACCACGCGCTCCTGCTGGCTTCTGACCTTGGGCGGTGTGCGTGGAGCGGTGACTTTGGCTGGTGTCATGTCCGTGCCTCTGCTCCTCGCTCCTGGCACCGTATTTCCAGAACGCGACCTACTCATCTTCATCGCTGCCGGAGTGATACTGCTTTCGCTGATATCAGCTTGCATCGCACTGCCTTTGCTGCTGCGCGGGGTGAGCATGAGCCCGGATGAAAAATTGCACCAGGAAGTGCAGGAGGTCTGGAAGCGTACCGCTGAAGCAGCCATCCACGCGCTTGAGGCAGAAGACGTGGCCGAGGTAGGTTCAGCCCAGGATGCCGCTCAAGCAGCGATGTCCACTGAGCTAAAGGCGCGGTTGATGGCGGAGTACCGCGAGGAGTTGGAGAGCTACAACGACAGCGATGAAGCGAGAGCCTTGGCGCAGCAGATGGATCAGCTTGAGCGCCGCTTGCGGCTGAAGGCCTTACGTGCTCAGCGCTTAGAATTGTATAACCTGCACCGCCAACACTTGGTTGGCGATGAGGTGGTAAGCATGGTTCTGGGTGAACTCGACATGAGCGAGGCGAATCTAGGGCATGGAAGGTAGGTGCTGTACCTTGAAAGAGTCGATGCTCCAGTTTTGCCCGCTTGCCCTGGATATCCATCTTCTAGCAGAGGATGGTTAAGAGTTATCGGTAGATGGTAGCATTTGGCCGCTTCATGGGCAGCGCTCGAGTATTTCATGTCAGAGAGCTGGTCTTTGGGCTGTTAATCAACATTGTTGAATTTAAAGGGAGAGTTACGTGTCGGAAACTGGCCAAGACGCATCAAGTAAGGGACTATACTCAGTAATTCATAGCCTTTTGAATATTGTGTGGTTGATAATTTTTGTCCCTGTCATCTCTATGATTAGTTTGGTTGGGTTTTATATCTGGTCGATTTTTGAGCGTTCTGATAAGTCGCTTGAAGCTTCGAGAGATATAAGGTCTATGCTGGCTGGTTTTTGGGAAAATGTTAATCCCGTTGCGGGGAGTGTGTTAAAGGCTATTGTGCCGATTGTAATTTTGTTGGTTGTGGTTGGGTTGTTGAAATGGTTTACACCCGAAAAGCTATTTAATTCAGAGGGGCTTAAGGATAACTTGCCTTCTTTGATGGCACTGGTCGTTATTGTGACGATATGTATAGTGGCAATTTCTGGTAATGTGATACCTCATGAGTTAAGTAGTATCGGGCTCGTGGTTATTGGTTACTATTTTGGTAAAGTAAAAGTTTAGGTGACTTTTAATTGGTTTGGAGTGAGTGGGTCGTAGAATTCGGCGCGGGCGGGCTTCCGAATGAAACACGTCCGATTTTTTTCGGATTTCTTTGCGGGTTTAACCCCGCAAAGAAATCAGTTAGTTCTCGGTGCCAAATAGCCGACGGAGCAGTTCGCCTGTGGGTGTGCCAACGTACCGCGCCTGCAGCTCTTCTAGCTTGGCAGACCGACGCACTTCAGGCAGCAGACTCAGCCCGTGTAGGCCGTTGAACAGCTGTTGCATACCAGCGATATCGTCAGCCAGATTGAGCCAGGTAGATGTGATTTGCTGAGCACGGGCCTCAGCCTCCCGGCTCGCGATCTGAGTTTCAATGAGCTTGTTTGCGTGTGCTAGGGTCTTCAGTGAGATGAGCGACTGCTCAAGCTCAGTCAGCTGCTCACCAAGGCGCTCTACCTGATCGATCCCCGAAGCCTCGCCATTCACGTAAACGACGTCGTCCTGTAGTGAGTAGATCGCCAGAGGCCCATCTCCGCCGCCTGTGACATCTAGAGCAAGGACATTGCCGAGACGTAGAGCATGCGGAATCCAAGTGTGGCCGACACAGACACGCCATGCGCCAGGCACACCACCTCGATGATGCTTCTTGATCCGCTCGCGACCCCACAAAGCAACATCCTGGATCTGAGGGTTTTCGAGACTCTGGGTGAAATCATTCCAGGCCAATCCCACAGGCACATCAGCGTGAACCACTCCGACCACGCCCCGAACTGTCTCCACCTCGATAGCCATGGGCAAGCTATCCAGTTTGTCGATAACCATGGGCTTGGACTCGTCATCAATCGTGAGCCACCACCTCGCTCCATGAGCGGAGTAGGGGAGGTGAGGGCTAGCTCGATAGGCGTCGATGAGCATCTGCTCGTGATTGCCCTTCACTGTGAAGAACCACGGTTCGCCTAATAGCTTCAGTCCGTCGAGCATGCCTGGCCCACGGTCGATGAGATCTCCAACTGCTATCAGCCGGTCGACGGATTGGTCGAAGCTGAGCGCCTTGAGGCCTCTATGGAGCTCTCGTGTTTTGAAGTGAATGTCACCGACAATGAAGTCGCGGCCAGCCCGATTTTGAGGGGGTTTTAGCAGATGAGGCATACGCTACAGACGCTCCTGAGCCGGGCTGAAAGACTCGGATATTTTACCTTTTTGTGCCTATCTCGCGGTCTCGAAAGCAGGGCTTTGTGACAGGGCAATACCGCGCATTGTTATCCATCGGCGACTCGCGCCGCAATCTCCAGTTTCGCGGATTTGTCGAATCCCTAGATACCTTGTTGTACCTGGCCTGCGGGCCGGTACATGCCGAAATATTTCGGATTTTATTTCCTATTTGAAGATGGTGAGTTTCTGCCTAGCCAGAGGGCAGAGCTGACCGCACGATGCAGGTGTCAGCGTGCTTCAAGATGTTTCCCAAGGAAAGAGTGTCCTACACGCCTGTCCATAAGATCGGCATATGTCGAAGTGCTATCATTGCGAGCTTTGCCGTCACTGAATTTTGCAAATATCTTGATGGCCTATTAGGGAAATATGGAGGTACAAGGTGGTGCAGGTAATCACTGCGAATGCCCGACTGCGCAGAGGCATTCGCTCATTCCAACAGGCCCTCATCGACCAAGCAGAATTACTTGGGAAAAGAGAGTGGGCATTTCCGAGCGGAGATCGAGCACCTTGCCGCACCTATGCTTTGGAGACCAACCTGGGTGAGATGCTATTTGCTGTTCCACCGCCTTGGGATGGACGGCAAGCGCACCTGTTCAAGCTGCGCTACGAGGGGGGAACCCTCTCTCCGGATGCTGAGATCAACATTCCGGACGGACTAAACCGCAAGGTCTCAGGAGCATTGGTTTCTGCCTCTGAAGGCGAAACCTTAATCTGCCATCGCGGCACCTTCACTGCATTCCGTGGCCGGGTGCCCCGTGCAGACGCGTTTGAGCACTTTCAGGATTGGCTGATGGAGGTTGACGACGATGGGCGATCAGCAGATGTGATTGCTGTATCTTCAACAAACTCCCCCAGCATTGCGAATGACATCGCAGAGTTCCTTTTCAAGGTGAAAGAACTCAAGGATCAGAGAAAGGCGGAACTGGAGGATGAGGCCGAAGACTCAGATGTAGCTCTCGATGGCGATGATGAGTCGGGTGCCAATTGGCGGGGGCAGGAAGAGTTTGAGGGCAGCAAGTCCTATACCCCAAGCGGCGCCCCCTGCGAGTACCAGTATCTCCATGGCCCACTCTGCAATGCCCTCCATCGCAAGCTGGATGAGCTTATTGATGGACATCCTGAGCTACGGGTCGGTAAGCATCGTGTCGACTTGGCGCTAGTAGATAGGGCTACAGACAAGGCCAGGGTGATCTTTGAGGTCAAAACCAGCGCCTCAATGTCGACACAGCTTTACACCGCTGTTGGCCAGCTTGCGTATTACCGGCATTGCTTCGGGAATGCTGATACCAAGCTCATCCTGGTGCTCCCTGCGAGCACTGCATCCGACTTCGCGGCAGCCGAGTTCTTCGACGACGCCAACATCCAGGTACTATTCGGTGAAGCCGGTGTTTTTGAGAACAGCAAGGGCGAGAGCCTGGAGAAGGTTCTGAGCAGTATCCTATAGAAGCTGACGAAGCCGCTGGTCAGTCTACGAATGCCAACTCGGTTTGCAACGAGGTTGGCATTACAGCTCTCCTGGCGGCTCGGGATCTTCGTTGAGCCGCTGGAGCACGGGTGTGCTCTGCGACGCTCACCGAAATTTTCAGGCCTGTTAGACCTCCATCCCGCTGCAGGTCTGCAAGCTCTGCGCTCAGCTTCGAGATCAAGTCTTTGCGGTCTGTCCGGTATCCTCACTCAGCATCACCAGCCTGCGTAATGAGTTACGAGCAGTCCCCACTCCTTTATCGCATTTCCATCAGCTCGCAAAACTCCAAGTGCTTCAGCTGCAGAAATCTTGGTCGGGCAGCCACCTATCAGGTAGAAGTCATCCTTTCCTGGAGAATATAGGTGAAGCAGCGTAAGTACCATCACTCGCTGTAAAACGGTCATTTTTCTGTACGCTTGGCGCATCGCCTTTAACCCCTCAGGATCAGGCTCTGACCGATCATGATCGAAGCCGCAAGGACGCATGCTGTAATGACTACCTTCTTGGATCCCCCAAGGCTTACTTTGAGTGAAGCAGGCATTCAACTCGTATTTCCTAACGATGTGCCAAGCGACCTCTCCGAACTTTTTCCCTCGTTCCTCGGGTGACCAGTCTATCGGTGGAGGTATCTGGCAAACCTTCGCTAAGGCGGAATTTTCAGTGCCGTCCATGCAGCGCAATTTTTCAACCAGGTCAATTAGCGTGTATCCGGGAAAGCGACCGGCTGCAAACGTTGGGTTGATGGGGCGTATGCAGCAAGAGCAACCGGCTGCTGAGAGTGGTGCACATGGCCGTGGCTCGCGACGTCCATGCCTGTGAACGCCCAGATCCCCGAAGACACTTCATGGACACCCAGTCGGTGTAGCAACGCCGTCGCTTTTTCCGATGGGTCGTCGAAGATTTCCATCTTGGGAGTGCTCCTGATAAGGGTATGAGATGCTGATTTGCCTTTCCCACGAAGAGAGCTCATTGGTCACCGCGAAGAAGATTGGATATAGATCTGTCAGGAAGGCCGTAGGTGCGGCTATCACCTATTGCCCGAGCACGGTGTGGCTACTCTCAAAGCGATCTCAGCAGGCTCTGAAGCGTTCCGTGCTCCCAAGTGCTGAGTAGGGCAATCGGATCCGTCCCGTATCGATCACCAGGGTCGAAACACCAAACCCGCCCATCCGGGCTTTCGCAGCGCTCGCAGTAGTCCAGCTCATCACAGTCATTGAAAACGGTGATGCGCCAACCTTCGATGTCGATCATGAAAAGGCCGACGAACATCTCGTCCCATCTCTGGGGGCCGGTCTTTCGCATGTGGCTTCGACCGAACACCGCCTCTCGCAGAACTTGAGAAACCTCACGTGCCGTGAGTGAGTTCACACCGTCCTCGTTCATGTCTCTCGTCCTCGATCAGAGCTCTGGGCTGTGGTGCGCCTGGTAAGGTTGTTTTATAGTGGAGTACAAATGTTCTCCTTCCCTGGAATTTCCAGGGTTAGGGTTGTTCCATTGCTCAGGTGCGTCCATCAGCAGGTAGGGTTTTCCATGCCTAGTGATGATGAATGAGTGCCCTTTAACCACGAGCGCGGCGAGCCGTCGAAAGCGTCTCCGAGCTTGGCTGAGACTGATGATCGTGGGCACTTAGCTTTCTCCTGCGTGGATGCTGCCATCGTGCGCAGGGCAGAGCGTACTCACCCACCCGCCGTCGATTTGTTTGCCAGGCGCGCCACACTGCTCGCAGGTCTTCAGCGATATCTGTTCGGCAAGAGCAACAGCACCCGTGCAGTAGCTATCGCCACCGTCATAGAAGAAGTGGAGCTCGCCAAACTTCGACTTCACCTGTGCCACCACGACCTGCGAAACGTCGGCGTGTCGATCCAGGTGGGCCTGAAGCACGTCGCATAGGGAAAATAGGAGCCCACGCCAACCTCGGCTGCAGTAGATGTCATCCACAGATGGATCAGCGAACAGCAGGGGATAGCGTTCTCTGAACTCTGCGATGCTGATCTCGGGTGTTTCCGTATTCATAGGGTGCTGGCACTTGGAGGAAAGCGAATGATTTAAGCGGTGGGCAGGTGTGGTTTGAGGTTATCAAGCTGTGGTGAAACTGTCGAGGCAACTAAAGGGTATGCACTTGGCATACCCTTAGTCCGATGAGTCAATCTTTCCCTCAGCTCGAAAGCTCTAATCAGGGCTGGAGCCGGCCAAATTAGAGGTTGGTGTGTCAATATATAATAAACTATTAAAGCATATATTGACGAGTCTGCAAAAAAAGTGCTTGAAGGTTTGCCCGTGTTGGCTAATCATGAGGGGCAAACAGTTTTTCGAAGATGGTTGGTTGGAATGAACATCGTCCTGTATGCACCGCAAGAAATTCCAAAGACTATTACTGCTCGAGTTGCGATCTCGCGCTTGGGGGAGCACCTGCAAGCGTTCCTTAACGCCAATAATATTTCGAAATGGACTACGGATGAAGACTATGTCTTGAAGGATGACAAGTTAGCCGACGTGTTGGTCACCCTCGGCACCGCAAAAGGAATGACCATCGCCCAGATTAAATATCAGGCTAGGAGGGTGCGGAAATTGGCGAAAGCGGGCGGAGCTATCATGAAGTTGAATCATGCGTACAGCATGGTGGCTAACTGCCTGGGTTATCGAGATTTTAAAACCTCTTTCAAATGCCGTTCCGTTGATCACTATGTAGATAATCTCTGGTTGACGGATATGCTTCTTCGAGATGGCTTACTTGCTTCTGAGCGCCCCGAAAGCTGGCCATCGTCACGCATTACGGACGAGCTGCGAGCGCGGATGAGGTTTAACAAGATCCGAAGCAACATTATCAATCCGATAAAGAAGCGCGGGCGGAAGGCACGAAGCCAGAAGGAACAGGAGTTTCTGGAGGCTAAGCGTCACGAGATATCAAGAAGGGGGAGCGCCCCGTTTGAAACTCGGGAATAGCCTCCCTGGAGGATGTTGGCCCACACAGATTTCACTAGGAGACACCGTCATGGCCAGTGATGACGATTTGCGCTTACGCGAGACTGCACGGCGGCAAGCGCTTTGGGCGCTCGCAGGTCTCACACCTGGTGATCCTCGAGCCGCTGACGCTTTGGTCATTCTTGACGGCATCGAACGACAAGAACAACGCAGCCCATTCCCATCGGTAACGGCCACTGAGATACCGGGCGGTATCGTGATTGTGCGTGATGGGGACATCCCCGAGCCTTGGAAGCAGCGCTTTTACTGCGCGAGCCGAGGTTCGACCCGTCTGCTTGAGGGGGCCTATTGGTACGACTGGGAGAAATTCCTTTCAGAGTGGCAAAAGGAAATGGCTCATCTTGAGCAGCATAGATGTGCCCGGCCAAAGTAGCCTGAGTAACAATCAAGCCCAGTAAAGATCTGAATCTTGATTGAAAACTTCTAGGTGTGTGCCAAGCCAAGCGGAGCGCGAGGGCTTAAGGCCTAAGGCCGGTGGCGCGAGGATGGCAGCCCGAAGGGACGAGACCGGGCTCCACCTGGGCTCGGTTTACGCCAGCCGGCCCAGCGGATGCGCCCAACTCTAGGCTCAAATGGCCCTGTCATGAGCATCTAGCGCAGCCCCAAGCGTAGGGTGCCATTCCAGTACCAGTTCGCTGGCCACTCCCATCAACCTGCGAGAAACCCGGCGCTCTTCGTCCTGATATGGCGAAACCGGATCTTCAGCCGAGATGTAGCGGGCAGACGCTACGCTGAACCCTCTGCCATCAAGCGCCTGCAGACATACGTATCTGATAGCGGCCTTGTCACTCAAGCGTCGCCAAGAGATCACTTCAACACACGCGTCGACTACGTAGCTATCAGTGTCGATGCCGCGTTTCTTCCTGTACCTAGGATCAACCAGGTGGCTGAGCTCCTGACGTCGAGCTATGACGTAATCCCTGATCTCATCGGGATCGATTGATAATCTGCCGCTAGGTGATACGGAGAAATTTCGGAGTTTATTAACTGCCTCTATAAACTCTCGTTCTTGTTTGGCCTCCCAATTATTTTGTGATTTTGCGAACCAAGATATGAGTTTTCTTAATCGGCTAGGGTTCGAACTGCGCATAAGATTCCAAGGGGTATGCATGAGCTGGATGCTAGAAGCCACGGAATAGAGAGGCTGGTGGGCGTACATCGCAACGGTGACAGTATTTTTATGCTGTTGCAAGTGCGGTGCAGAATAAGCTAGATATATTAATCTGCAAGCGATAAAGCAATATGTCAATTTATAGGTAATTATTTTGAAGGTGGCTTTTGGTATGTTTTCCGCATACCCTAAAGTTGTTGAAAAAGTTCTTGTGCAGGCTGTTTTTTGTGGCTAGGCTCTTCCTCCAGTTGAACCATGGTGCCGGCTCTCGTCGGGCAAATTCAGAAGGTGGGAGATTGTCGTGATTAACTACGGAAGTCCAGTCGGCGAACTGTCGATCAAGAAAATTCCTTTTCTCCCACTGCTGCAGCCATTCTCAAAGCTTAATAAGCTTGAGTACGACGACCATGTTGTTGAATCTTATTTTACAGGTCGCCATTCGTTTGAGGATTTTCAAGAGACTCAAAAATTCGTGCCTATGGATGAGACTCACAATGATCATTGTGATCAGTTCCCGATCTTATTGAATGAGGATGGCTCACCTTGGGTGTTGGGCAACCTTTACCTTGTGAAATTGGCAACGGACTACCCTCAGCCACATCATAACACCCTCTATAAAACAGCTTTGGCGCTACAGGATCACTGGAAGGTTCTGCGTGATGAGAGGGTTGGGATGTTTGAATTCCCCCTAAGGCTAAGGAGACGATCTACCTACTGTTATAGCTATCATTGGAAACGAATTGTAGATGAACGTCCAGAAGCAGAAGGCGGAGCTAACGAAAAGATTTATAAGGTGACCGAATTCTATAGGTGGGCGAAGTCAGAAAATTATTTCTCACCAGCTCATGATATGTGGAAGGAGTCTGAGCGGCATATCGTATTAAAGAATGAATATGGTAAATCGTACACCAAGGTAATTCGTGTAACAGATCTGACGGTGAAAAGCATCGCTCCTGCGCCGGAGAAAAAGCTAAAACCCTATGGTGACAGCGACCAAATTGCCATTGAGCAGGCGCTTCGAGCCATTGATAATACAGAAATGAGTATTGCGTTCGCACTTTCTTTGACAACGTCTGCCCGAAAGCAAACCGCACTTACTTTAAAACGTTCGGCTTTTGATGCATATGACGGGCAAGAAGTATTTATGGTCAAGGTGGGCAAGGGGCATAGCGCTGATACAAAAAAGCAAAAGCATTTTAAAATTTACATTCCTGGTTGGCTCGCTAATCAAATTGTCACATATCTGAAGTCGGAGCGTTATCTCAAGCGTCTACAGCTAGTGCCGGCAGGTTGTGATAATGATTACCTATTTATCACGAAAAAAGGCTTGCCATACTACGCTCGAAGAGATGACCCCGGAAATCGCGTCTTTCAAGCGATACCAGTTGGGAAAGCGCTTGATGCTTTCATTCGGCAGCAACTTACTCCCCGTCTCCGTGACATGGGATATAGCACTTATGTCCGCTTCCATAACTTGCGCGCGACATATGCAACAAATTTTGTCATGGGTAATCTCGAGCTTGTCGATAAAGGGAAAATGAAAATGACTAAGTTGATCGATTTAGTCATGGATAAGCTGGGGCAGTCATCGCGTGAGGTAGCCGAGCGATATATCGGTGAAATCCAGGCCCAACAGCTTTCATACATTGCTCAAGATTTTATGGAGTTGAAACTCCAGTCGATGCTTGCGGATGGAAAGTTAGAGGTTGATCATCCATGATGAATAATATGGTGTTGTTTGAACCAGCAATCATTGATCTTGATGTGCCTGAAAGCGCTGACGTAGATCTTGATCAAGATTCATCATGCTTGCTCGAGCTAGAGCTGAGGGTGCGTGACTATACAAGGGTCAGAAGAATGCCTGTGGGATACTTGGCATATACCCGCAGATATGCCACACGGCCTTTTAGGAAGCGCTGGGTAGATCCCAATTCAATCCGTACATCTCGAATCAAGCCGTTGAGTCGCTTTGCATCTTCGCTCATAGATAAGAAGATGAAACTGTCACCATCTGCAGTATATGAAAGATTCTCGAGGTTTTCTGGGTTTTTAGAGTTTTGCGACTCAAATGATCTTCAAGATGTGCTTGATGGGCCTAGCAACTACCACTCAGCGCTAATTAAATATTCTTTCAAGCTTGACAAGGGCGTGTCCGAAACTGGAAAAGGGAATGGTGCTAATCGAATCTTGACTGTTGTCGGGTCAATCGCAAGTGATATTTTCCCCGGCGCTGATTATAATTTTGCTGTAGGAGTAAAGTTTCCTGGCTACAGCAAAGATGAACAGAATCATACCCGTGTGCCTGATGAAGAAAAGCTATTCCCCATCTATAGGGTGGCGGATGCAGTATTCAAAGAGGTTTTGGGCTTCTTGTGTAGTAATGATAAACAGCCAAAGGTTGTTGAGAGGTACGGTGAGAGTTACTGGTTTTTACCAACATACTACCCTTTGATAACTGAAACAGCTATTTTTGAAAACCAGAGAAAGAAATCGCGTGGAGTGATTCTTACAGTCATCAGGGCTCATGCTTTGAAACTGAGTCAAGAATCTGCAGGAACTATCTCTCCATCTGAAGCTATCAAGATGGTTATGCAGCGCCTGCTGAGTGGTGGGGCGTTGATCAATGAAGGGGTTTCCAGTCGAACAAGGTTTGAGAGACTTCCTGTGAGGTTTAGGCAGGAGCACATTCATCGTTTGGCTATGTTAGCGCATGATTGCTTTTTATTTATATTTATATTGAATACTAGCGCTAACGTTTCTGTAGCTGCAAATATTCGATGGAGCGAGGCGCTGGAGATCGAGGCCGAGGTTCAGCGACTACGCTCTATCAAGCGGCGGGCGCAAAACAAGTCAGTAGATGTGATTTTCGGTGTCCGTTTTCTCAACCGGCTTCGGGATTATTTTAAATTAAGAGCCTATCTTCCAGGCGTGAATGGTTTTAAATATCTTTTCGGTACTTTCGATTTTAAGAAAGAGCCGCTTCAGGTCAGTGATAACCCGTCAGCAGCTTTGGTTCAAAAATTAAGAAGGGTAGTCAATCCTCGCTTAGATGCCATCGGTTACAAGGAGCTTCGGGTTTATCACCATAATTCGAAAACTAATCATGATGGATTGGCTGTTGCCGCTCATTCAGCACAGCATACTGAAATCACGGCTATAAATAGTTATACCTCTGGTAATGAAGATGTGGTCATATCCGAAGGGGTTATGTATTTTTCGGGGCTTGGTCATGCGGTCAGTGAACATCATTCTACACAGGCCGGTGGTTGCGTCGGTAATTTGATCGAGGCTGTTCAAATAGATGTGGATGAAGGTTTTACTCCAGATTGCAAAAACTTGATCGGGTGCTTGTTCTGTAAGCACTACATACTACACATGGATCTGGGCGATGCTGAAAAACTGATCAGCATGGAGTATTTGATTGCTCAGCTGGAATCTATCCAAAGTGATCCTTCTGAATTTCATTTGGTTTATGGCCCGACGCTAGCCAGGATAAGTTGGCTGCTAAAAACTATTGGTTCGTTTAGTGAGGTTTTGCGAGTGCAGGTTCCGCTTATGCGTCAGAAAATATTTCAGAATGAATCCTTGACGGCTTATTGGCAAGCAAAGCTAAATATATTGGACGAGCTTGGAGTTATCTAATTGGCAAAGGTGAGCTTGGTCGAGTATTTCGATGAGTCTTCGTCACCCTGGTTAGCAGATGATGACGGTTGGTTCATGCCTCATGATGACTATGTCATCGGCATTGGGCCAGATGGTGCTGTAGTGCGCTTCAAAGACAATACATGGTTTCTTTATAACCGAGGGATAGCTGTAAACAAGAAGAACCAGATTTCCGTTGTGTACAAAGGAGAGCGCCTGTCGGCGCAAGCATCGATTAACTTAAAGCAATCTAAAAGTATATTGATGGTTTTAGATCGGCATGCCTATCAGTCTCCTGGGAAGCCTCTCGGCGTCGCTTCAATGAACCGTTACAACTTAGCGCTTCAGCACGTAAGGCGATACTCTCTAAAGTCCGGCCTGAATGTGTTTGAAGTTCTGTCGAGCGCTAGGCACCTCGGTGAAGCATATGAGCTGTATAAGAAAAATGCATCGAGCAGCTGTGATGCTTTGCATGACTTGGTAGTTAAGCTTAGTTTTCTGCCACTCCGGTATGTAGGCTTTAAACCCGCCTCAATTCCCTTTGCAATGCGGCCATCTCCAGAGCGTGATGCCCTTCGTGAATACCACCAGACAGAAATTATCCCTACTGAGATTTATCTCAATATGCTGGTGGACTATAAGGCTGTTGTTGCGGACTTTTTGGCTGTCAAGGATAGTCTTCGCGATTTTGCGTTGCGTATCTCAGCTGATGAACACTATGCCCGCAATGGAAATTCTCATCGCGGCAAGTCTACTAGCTACGAGGACGCACTTGAAGAAGCGGGGCTTGTTGAGTACGCAAAAAAATACAATGTCACTTCTGTGCTAGAACTGCTTCGTCAATTTGGCGCGATTTATTACGCTTGTATTATGCTTATTTATGCCTTCACTGGTATGCGTAAGTCTGAGGCATATAGCCTTAAGCTCAGTTCGCTTCAAGTGCTTTCAAAAAAAGGCGTAGTTCAAGCTCGCAAGCTTAATGGGTTCACGACCAAATTTCGAGGAGTCAGGAAGCGCGTTGCCTGGTACACATCTGTTGATGTGGAAGCGCCATTTGAGGCTGCATCGTATATTTGTAATCTCATCATGGAGTGTAATGATGTTCAATTGAGTGACCAGTATTTATTTATCTCTGCAAGCTATTTTCCATTTTCTAGTTCTGGCGGAAAGCTATCGCCGCTTGACTCTGAGGCGCCTACTTGCGGAAATTATGAGCCTTCCAGGTATCAAATGCATTTTTCTGCAATTACTATCAGGGCGCACCATGTCGCGGAGCTAAAAAACCTTAATCCTTTTCGCGTATGGGAGGCAGAGGAAAAATTTGAAGTTGGAAGTCAATGGCCACTCAAGATTCATCAGTTGCGACGGTCTACGGCTGTCTATGCTATGGCAAGTGGGCTTGTAAGTCTGGCTGCTCTTAAAAATATGTTAAAGCACCTGACGGTAGCCATGTCTCGTTATTATGCTAAAGGCTCAGTGTATGCCCATAATATTCTTAAGAGAAGTGAGGGCGACAAGGACGCATGGGTTGTAAGATATCAAGAATCTGAGCTATTTGTCCGTTCTTTCCAGTATGTAAAGGAGTTGATAATTCCTGATGAGGTTTTAAAAGGGCCGGCGGGTACTTGGATTGAACGTAATTCAAAGCCGGTACTTAAATCTCTTGCTTATGCGGATAGCTTGGAAAAAACTCTTGGAAAAATGAAAAAGGGACAAATTTTCTACCGCCCAACGCCTGTCGGCGGATGCACATTGAATGGGCCGTGTGAAAAGCGTATTACGGTCAGCTTTGTAGGTTGTGACGGATGCTCGAATGCAGCGATTGTCCAGTCTAAACTGATAAAGCTCATCTCAATTCAAGAGAAGTCAGTACACAGGCTGGAAGGGGCGCCGGAATTTCAATTTGAAAACAATACTTTGTTAGAGCTAAATGATTTGGCTCATAAACTTGGAGTCGCGTAATGGGTGTAAAAGGGTTGGTGTTGCTTTGGGCGGCATTAAGACGAATATTGGATGGCAAACCTTTAATTGTTAGCGTTAACGATCCTTTATCCTATGATCTTGTGTGTTTGGAGGCAGGGTTCAAGCGTGGCTATCTCAAAGCCAATAGAAAGCAGCACGATGAAATTCGCGCCCGTATAGCTGAAGAAATGGCGAAGCAAAATGCTAAACCAAAAAAGTTCACGAAGACTGCAGCTAGGGAGTCGAACCAGAAGAAAATCGAGGAGATTAAGGCTTGGAAAGCAAAATACGAACTGGTACTCGCAAGAGAGGTTTTGCTCATCGACTACATCAGTAGGCTTGAAAAGAAATTAGAGATTAGGAACAAACCACGTCTCGCCCATTCCAATCCTAATCCAGTCTGAATACTGTCTGCATTTACCTCATGCCACCGAGGCTTGATTGATAGGTGGCACCGTGCTAGTAACCGTCTTCCCCAAATCTGGCTGGAGCCGGTTGTTCATGAATGATCTGAGTCGCCTTGAGGCCCAAGTAAGGGATTGCTTTGGCCGTGTCGTCTACACCCACAAGACCCATGAAAAAATGGCGGATGCCTGCTCAGCAAGGCTCAATGGGTGGAAAATGGCCCAGCTCATTGCCTCGGCTGCGACGGCTACGGTCGCCGTTGCAGCAGGCTTCTGTGACCCGGAGTGGATCAAAATTGCTACCGGGGTATGTTCCGTCATAACCCTGCTTATCACCAGCTACATGAAGGGTTTTGATCCAGGAGGGGTTGCTCAAAAGCACCGCGATGCTGCTGCGAGTATTTGGACTATCCGTGAGTCCTACCTATCGCTGCTCACGGATATCAACGCCGGCCAGATTACCTACGACCAGGCTGCGATACGTCGCGAAGCTCTGCAGGCCCAGCTGGCTGCGGTCTACAAGAGCGCCCCACAGACCAATGGGAAAGCCTACAAAAAGGCTCAGGATGCCCTGAAGCTCAACGAGGAATACACCCTCTCGAACGATGAAGTTGACTGCTTCCTTCCTGAGGCATTCCGAAAGGAGGGCCAGCGATGAATCGTGCAACAGCTGGCGAACACTTCATTGGCGATCTCGCGACTGCATTGGATATTCCGCCTGAACGATACGAAGCTGCGGATCGGAGCTACCGGTCGGTGTGCACCTGGCTGGAGAGACCCGATTCGCAGTTCAACGGTGTTGATATCCAGGCTTATGCCCAAGGCTCATTTCGACTGGGCACTGTCATCCGTCCGTTAAGCGGGGAGGAGGACTACGACCTAGATGTCGTGTTCGAGTTTGACCTGAGTAAGGGGCGCAATACCCAGGAAGACGTGTACGAGGCTCTGGGGGCCGAGCTGATGGCCTATGCAAGACGCTACGGTATGGAGCCGCCGCAGGGTTGGGATCGCTGCTGGACGCTGAATTACTCGGACTCTGCCCAGTTTCACATGGATTTGCTGCCTTCAGTTCCTGATGGACAGCGACAGCGGCTTCTTCGTGAACAACGAATGTTGAGCTTGGCACACGTCCAGACCTCAATCTCCATAACTGATCGCTCCCACGTAAACTACAGGCTTCGATCAGATGACTGGCCTTCGAGCAATCCCAAGGGATATGCGGATTGGTTCTACGCCAGGATGAAGCCTGCGTTCGATCAGAGGCGTCGAGCGATGATGCTGGCTGAAGCGAAAGCAGATGTTGAAGACATCCCATCGTTCCGGGTGAAGACACCTCTGCAGGCGGCCATCCAACTGCTGAAGCGCCATCGAGACATGCGGTTTTCTGAGGTGGAAGACGGAAGACCCTCATCGATAATCATCAGTACCTTGGCTGCTCATGCTTACAACCAAGAGGGGTCTGTAACGGGTGCGCTCCTATCTATTCTTGCCTCCATGGATCGATTCATTCATGAGCGGAACGGGGTGACATGGATTGAGAACCCTTCTAACCCCCGTGAGAATTTCGCGGATGGATGGGAGCATGAGCCTGTCCTGAAAGAGGGATTCTATGAGTGGTTAGAAGTGGCTAGGTCAGACTTTGCCCTCGCCGCTCAGCAGGACGACATGGAGTCGGTCATAGACATACTAGCGCCACGCATGGGCCGTCCTCTTGTCGAGAGCGCAGTTCTGCCGACTAGCTTCCAGGCCCTCGCAAGATCGAGGGAGAAGCGCAGGAGCCCGAACCAGCGCCTAGCTGATGCACCGCACAGGAAACCAATGACCTGGCCTAAAGTGCCCGGAGGGAACGTGCACCTTTTAGCTCGCTCGTCACAGAACGGATTCCGCACTGGTTATGTCAGCAGCGGAGTGCCTGTAAGGAGAGGCTGCTCTCTCAACTTCATGGCAACCACCGACGTAGCGCCACCTTTCAAGGTTTATTGGCAGATCGTGAACACAGGAAAGGAGGCTGCCAAGAACAAGGGCCTTCGAGGCGGATTCGAAATGTCGACCTCTGAGCTGGGCAGTCTCTGGAAGGATGAAACGGCCTTGTACATTGGCACCCACACCATTGAGTGCTTCATCGTGAAAGACAACTACTGTGCTGCTCGAAGTGGCCAGTTCGTCGTGGACATCAAGGCTTGAGGTGAGTTGAAACTCAGCCCTACACCTAACCCTCTCCTACGACGCACCTAAGCCAAAGCCTGTTCTATTGCCTGCCTTCTCCTCGTGTTGGTAGCGGGGAGGGGCGGCTGTACTCCCTTTGGGTCGCATGCCTGCAAGATCTGTCTGTCCATCTGTGTGTATGGCGAGATGTGGATTTGTGTCCACATATGGTGAGTAGCCCTGATGAACGATGCCTCGGGCCTGGTTACCTTCAAGTTCGCCCTGGCTGCGGCCATCACCGGTGTCTTTTCACTGACCGATGCCAGCCTGAGCTTCGCACTGGTGGCGCTTGGCGGTCTGGCCGTGGGGGTGGCGCTGAGTTGGCTGGTCGGCCGCCTGCGTGCCTGGATGATCGGCCGCGGCTGGGACGACCCGGCCACCCATGTGGTGTTCATGCTGCTGCTGCCGTTCGCGGCCTATGTGCTGGCCGAGCGCCTCGGGGTGTCGGGCATCCTCTCGGCAGTGGCGGCCGGCATGATGCAGAGCTGGCTCGACCTGCTGCCACGCCAGACCAGCACCCGCCTGCTCAATCGTAGCGTGTGGTCGCTGCTGGAGTTCGCGTTCAATGGGCTGATCTTCCTGTTGTTGGGCTTGCAACTGCCCGACATCGTCAAGGCGGTGGTCAGCCATGAAACCACGCTGTGGCCGACCCTGGCCTGGCGCTGCCTGGACGTGGTCGCCATCTTCGCGGCGCTGATCGTGCTGCGGTTCATCTGGGTGCAGAGTATCTGGCGCCTGGTGGGGGTCCTGCGCCGTTGGCGCGGCAAGCCTGCGCTGGTGATGTTGCCCACCGCACGCTCGTGCTGGTTGCTCACGCTGGGCGGTGTGCGAGGGGCCGTCACCCTGGCGGGTGTGATGTCGATTCCGTTGCTGATGGGCGCGGACAAGGCGTTTCCAGAGCGCGATCTGCTGATCTTCATTGCCGCCGGTGTCATCCTGCTGTCGTTGATCGGTGCCTGTGTCGCACTGCCGCTTTTACTGCGCGGCGTGACCAAAAGCCCTGACGAGCGCATGCAGCAAGAGGTGCATGAAGCCTGGCGACGCACCGCTGAGGCCGCGATTCACGCCTTGGAGGCCGAGGAGGTGGTCGATGCCAACGCGCCGCAGGATGCCGCCCAGGCCACACTGGCTACAGAATTGAAGGCTCGGCTGATGGCTGAGTATCGCGACCAGCTGGACCGGCACAATGACAGTGAGGAGGCCAGGGCCTTGGCCGAGCAGATGGACCTGCTCGAGCGCCGCCTGCGCTTGCGTGCGCTGCGGGCCCAGCGCCTGGAGCTCTACAACCTGCACCGCCAGCACCTGCTCGGTGACGAGGTGGTGCGGCATGTGCTGGGCGACCTGGACATGAGCGAGGCTAACCTGGGCCAGATCAAGTGAACTGGCCCCGTCTTGCCTAAAAGGCTTCAGCGCGTGTGCAAGAACGCGCGAATACGCTCGGCCGCCTCGATGCATTCGGACAGCGGGGCAACCAGCGCCATGCGCACGCGTCCGGCGCCGGGGTTGACCCCGTCCACTTCACGGGACAGGTACGAGCCGGGTACCACGGTCACGTGCTCGGCCTCGAACAGATCGCGCGTGAAGTCGGCATCGCTACCCGGCACCTTGGCCCACAGGTAGAAGCTGCCGTCCGGGCGCTGCACATCCATGACCGGCTCGAGGATGGCCAGCACGGCGTCGTACTTGGCGCGGTACTGGTCGCGGTTTGCGCGCACATGCGCCTCATCCTCCCAGGCGGCGATGCTGGCCAACTGTGTCTGCACCGGCATGGCGCAACCATGGTAGGTGCGGTACAGCAGAAACGGCTTGATGATGTCGGCATCGCCGGCCACGAAGCCCGAGCGCAGCCCCGGCAGGTTCGAACGCTTGGACAGGCTGTGGAACACCACGCAGCGCTTGAAATCATTACGCCCCAGCTCCGCACAGGCCGACAACAGCCCCGGTGGCGGTGCATCCTCATCGAAATACAACTCGCTGTAGCATTCGTCGGCAGCGATCACGAAATCGTGCGCATCGGCCAGTGCGATCAGCTTTTTCAAGGTGTCCATGGGCACCAGGGCGCCGGTGGGGTTGCCGGGTGAGCACAGGAACAGGACCTGGCAACGGGCCCAGACGTGGTCGGGCACCGCGTCGAAGTCGGGGTTCAAGCCGTTGCTTTCCAGGCACGGCAGGTAGTACGGGGTGGCACCGGCCAACAGCGCAGCCCCTTCATAGATCTGGTAGAACGGGTTGGGGCTCAACACCAGGCCATCGGCACTACGGTCGACCACCGCCTGGGTAAAGGCGAACAGCGCTTCGCGGGTGCCGTTCACCGGCAGGATATGACGATCGGCATCCAGCCAGCCAGCAGGCACGCCAAAGCGGCGCTCGCACCACTGCCCGATGGCTTGGCGCAAGGCAGGCAGGCCCAGCGTGCTGGGGTATACCGCCAGCTTGTCGAGGTTGTCGGCCATCGCCTGGGCCACGAAGGGTGGCGAGGCGTGCTTGGGCTCGCCAATCGACAGGGCAATGGCGCGTTTGTCAGCAGCGGGCGTAACGCTGCCCAGCAGGGCACGAAGCTTTTCGAAAGGGTAGGGCTGAAGCTGGCTCAAGGCAGGGTTCATTGGCGCAAGGTCTCGTCAATCATGTCGTCAAAAGGTCACGCGGGCAGGGCTGGCGCTGGCCTGCCCTGCTTGCAGTTGTTGCACGATGGCTTCCTGCAGGCGGCTGCACAGTTGCGGGTCGGACAGGGGCTGGTTGTCGGCGTCGGTGATGAAGAACACGTCCTCCACACGCTCGCCCAGGGTGGCAATCTTGGCGTTCTGCAACGACAGGTCGAATTCCAGGAAGATGCGCCCCAGCCGCGCCAGCAGGCCCGGCCGGTCGGGCGCGGTGATTTCGAGAATGGTCACCGGGCGCTGGGCGTCGTTGAGGATGGTCACCTGCGGCGGGAAGTCGAAGTGCTTGAGTTGGCGCGGCACCCGACGCTGGATGATCGTGGGGTAGTCTTCGGGGTTGCGCAGCGCCTCGGTCAGGCCGTCGCGAATCTGCCTGACCCGTTGCGGGTTGTCGCCGATCGCACCGCCGTCGTTGTCCAGCACGATGTAGGTGTCCAGGGTGAACTGGCTGCTGGAGGTGATGATGCGGGCGTCGTGGATGTTCAGGTTCAGCTGCGACATGGCCGCCACCGTCACGGCGAAGAAATCGTGCTGGTCAGGGGCATAGATGAAGATCTGAGTCCCGCCTTCGAATTCGCGCTGGGTGGTTTCCTTGATCAGTACCAGCGGGCCACCGTCAGCCGGCTGTTGCAGGATGGCGTCGGTGTGCCAGGCCACGTCGGAGGCGGTGTGCTTGAGGAAGTAGTCATCCCCCAGCTGCGACCACAGCTGCTCCACGTCATCCGGGTCGGTGCCTTCGCGCACCAGCGTGTCCAATGCCGAGGACTGGGTCTGGCGAATCTGCTCCTCACGATCCAGCGGGTTTTCGAGCCCACGGCGCAGGGCACGCTTGGTCTCGGTGTACAACTGGCGCAACAGGCTGGCTCGCCATGAATTCCACAAGGTGGGGTTGGTGGCGTTGATGTCCGCCACCGTCAGCACATAGAGGTAGTCCAGCCGTGTTTCATCCCCCACGTGCAGGGCGAAGTCGTTGATCACCTGCGGATCGGACAAGTCCTTGCGCTGGGCGGTGGTGGACATGACCAGGTGGTTCTGCACCAGCCAGGCGATCAACCGGCTGTCCCAGGCTGGGAGCTGGTGGCGCTCGCAGAACTTGAGGGCATCGACCGCGCCGAGCTCGGAATGATCGCCCTGACGCCCTTTGCCGATGTCGTGGTAGAGACCGGCCAGGTAGATCAGCTCGGGCTTGGGCAAGCGGCCCATGAGCTTGCTGGCCAGCGGGAATTTCTCCGACACCGGTGTGTACTGCAGCTTGCGCAGGTGCTTGATCAGGTTGAGGGTATGGGCATCGACGGTATAGATGTGGAACAGGTCGTGCTGCATCTGCCCGACGATCAGCCCGAACTCCGGCAGGTAGCGCCCGAGGATGCCGTAGCGGTTCATGCGCCGCAGGTTGCGATGAATACCGATTTCACACTTGAACAGTTCGATGAACAGACTGGTGTTGCGAATATCGTTGCGGAAGGTGTCGTCGATCAGGTGCCGATGCTCGCGCAGCAGGCGTACCGTGTCGGCACGCACACCCTTGATGTCCGGGTGCTGGGCCATCAGCACGAATATTTCCAGCATGGCGAACGGCGTGCGCTTGAACACGTTCGGGCGCACGGCCTCGATGTAGCCGTCATGCAGGCGGAAGCGCGCATTGAGCGGTTGGGTGGTACCACTGTCGTCGTCGGCGAGAATGACTTCCTCGAAATGCTGGATGATCAGGTCGCACAACTGGCTGATGCTCATCACCACCCGGTAGTACTGCTGCATGAACTGCTCGATGGCACGCTTGGGGTTTTCGTCGCTGTAGCCCAGCAGGGCGGCAATGCTGCGCTGGTGGTCGAACAGCAGGCGATCCTCGGCACGGCCGGCGAGCATGTGCAGGGCGTAGCGCACCCGCCACAGGAAATCCTGGGAGGAGGCCAGGAGCGCATTCTCGCTTTCCAGTAGGAAGCCTTCGCCGGCCAGGGCATGCAGGTTCAGGGTGCCGTACTGGCGGCGCGCCACCCACAGCACGGTCTGGATGTCGCGCAGCCCACCAGGCGAGCCCTTGACGTTGGGCTCGAGGTTGTACTCGGTGTCGTTGTACTTGTGGTGGCGCGCCTGCAGCTCGGCGCGCTTGGCCAGGAAGAACTCGCGGCTCGGCCACATGTGCGCCGTGCTGGTGACCTCGAGCATGCGCTGGCGCAGGGCTTCCGGGCCGGCGATGGTGCGGCTTTCCATCATGTTGGTGATGATGGTGAGGTCGGCGCGGGCCTGTTCGGCACACTCATCGACGGTGCGCACGCTCTGGCCGACCTCCAGGCCGATGTCCCACAGCAGGGTCAGAAAGCGCTCGATGGCATCGCGATACCGTTCGTGCTCGGCCTCTCCCAGCAGGATAAGCAGGTCGATGTCCGAGTGCGGGTGAAGCTCACCGCGCCCGTAGCCGCCGACCGCCACCAGGGAAATGCCGCCTTGCTCGCCCCAGTCGAACTGGTTCCAGGCCTGCTGCAGGACGTTGTCCACCAGCCAGGCCCGAGCTTGAATCAGTGGGCGGATGGCGTGGCCTGCGCGAAAGCGCTTGTCCAGCACCTCGCCCGCCTGGCGAATGGCCTTCTTGAAGGCGGGTATGGGGCTGGCCTTGAGGGCCAGTTCCGCCTGGAACTGGCCACGGTCGAACAGTTCGGGGTCGAGCTGGAGCATGGGGTCAGGTTCCTGTCATCGAAGGCTGCTGGGGTGGCTCAGGCCGAGGTGCGGGCGATGGTGTCGTCCTTGCGCAGGGTGAAGATCTCGTACCCGGTCGCCGTGACCACCAGGGTATGCTCCCACTGCGCCGAGAGCTTGCGGTCCTTGGTGATCGCGGTCCAGCCATCGCCCAGCACCTTGGTGTCGGCCTTGCCCTGGTTGATCATCGGCTCGATGGTGAAGGTCATGCCTTCCTTGAGTTCCATGCCGGTGCCGGCGCGGCCGTAATGCAGGATCTGCGGCTCTTCGTGGAATACCTTGCCGATGCCATGGCCGCAGAACTCGCGCACCACCGAGAAACCGTTCTTCTCGGCATGCTTCTGGATGACTTCGCCGATGTCGCCCAGGCGACAGCCCGGCTTGACCAGTTCGATGGCCTTGTACAGGCATTCCTGGGTGACCTGGGACAGACGCTGGGCCCACACCGGCACGGTGCCGACGTGGAACATGCGGCTGGTGTCGCCGTGGTAGCCGTCCTTGATCACCGTGATGTCGATGTTCAGGGTATCGCCGTTTTTCAGGGGCTTGTCATTGGGGATGCCGTGACAGACCACGTGGTTGATCGACGTGCAGATCGACTTGGGGTAGCCCTTGTAGTTGAGCGGCGCCGGTATGGCCTGCTGGACGTTGACGATGTAGTCGTGGCACAGGCGGTCGAGCTCCTCGGTGGTGACACCGGGCTTGACGTGCTCCTCGATCATTTCCAGCACGTCGGCTGCCAGGCGGCCGGCGATGCGCATCTTCTCGATGTCTTCTGCAGTCTTGATGGTGACGGTCATTACAGGCTCTCTACTCGGCGCCGCAGGCGGCGCGTTCAAATCGGGAAAGGCGTCATTCTATCAGAGGTGCGGGCTCGTAGCGGCACGCGGCCCTTGCAAACACGCCACACCTGCACCGTCGCTGGTCGTGCGCTGGCGCACATGCCCTGCCGTCCGGCGGTTGGGGGGTGAGTTTCGTGTTTTGTTTGCGCGCAGCCTGTGGTATAACATGCGCCGCTTTCGGAGCCAGCTCCGTCTGCATCCAAACCCACACACGTGTCGACACGATGGCCTGGGTGCCCCGAGCTTCAGGGTTCGCGGGTTGGTCATTGGGATACGTGGAGGCCCAACCCGACTTATCAAGGAACTATCATGTCCCAAGTCAACATGCGCGATATGCTGAAGGCCGGTGTGCACTTCGGCCACCAGACCCGTTACTGGAACCCGAAAATGGGCAAGTACATTTTCGGTGCGCGCAACAAGATCCACATCGTCAACCTGGAAAAAACCCTGCCGATGTTCAACGACGCCCTGTCGTTCGTTGAGCGCCTGGCCCAGGGCAAGAACAAGATCCTGTTCGTCGGCACCAAGCGTTCCGCCGGCAAGATCGTCGCCGAGCAAGCTGCTCGTTGCGGTTCGCCGTACGTTGACCACCGTTGGTTGGGCGGCATGCTGACCAACTACAAGACCATCCGTGCTTCGATCAAGCGTCTGCGCGACCTGGAAACTCAGGCCGAAGATGGCACCTTTGCCAAGCTGACCAAGAAAGAAGCCCTGATGCGCTCCCGCGATCTGGAAAAACTGGACCGCAGCCTGGGCGGCATCAAGGACATGGGCGGTCTGCCTGACGCTCTGTTCGTCATCGACGTTGATCACGAGCGCATCGCGATCACCGAAGCCAACAAACTGGGTATCCCGGTCATTGGCGTTGTCGATACCAACAGCAGCCCGGAAGGTGTTGACTACATCATCCCAGGTAACGATGACGCCATTCGCGCTATCGAGCTGTACATGACTTCCATGGCTGACGCTGTCATCCGTGGCCGCAACAACGTTGCTGGCGGCACCGAAGTCTACGCTGAAGAAGCGGCTGCACCTGCTGCCGAGTAATAGACGCTAGCGTCGACTTGGCACGCGAAAAGGGGGCTATGCCCCCTTTTTGCCACCTTGAAATCCTGCTGTCGGCAGCCGTCCCTTTCATGGGCATGCAGGCACAGACAGCGGATTAGCAGAATTGAACGCCCGTCACAAACGGGTGGAATGGTTGAAAAACTTTCCAAGAGGATTTTGAAATGGCAGCAATTACTGCAGCGCTGGTCAAAGAACTGCGCGAGCGTACCGGCGAAGGCATGATGGATTGCAAGAAAGCCCTGGAAAAGGCTGACGGCGACATCGAAAAAGCCATTGACGACATGCGTGCCTCGGGCGCCATCAAGGCCGCCAAGAAGGCTGGCAACGTGGCTGCCGAAGGCGCTATCGCCGTCAAGACCGACGGCAAGGCCGCCGTACTGCTGGAAGTGAACTCGCAGACCGACTTCCTGGCCCTGCAAGACGACTTCAAGAACTTCGTCGCCGAAAGCCTGGAAGAAGCCTTCGCCCAGAAGCTGACCGACGCCGCTCCGCTGATCGCCTCGCGTGAAGCTGCCCGTGAAGCCCTGGTCGCCAAGTGCGGCGAAAACGTCAACATCCGCCGCCTGGTACGTGTGGAAGGCGACGTGGTCGGCGCCTACCTGCACGGCAACAAGATCGGTGCTGTCGTTGTCCTGAAAGGCGGTGACGTCGAGCTGGCCAAGAACATCGCCATGCACGTTGCAGCGTCCAACCCCGAGTTCCTGGACTCGTCGGAAATCTCCGCCGAAGCCATCGAGCGCGAGAAGGGTGTCTTCCTGCAGCTGAACGCCGACAAGATTGCCGGCAAGCCGGAAAACATCGTTGAAAACATGATCAACGGCCGTATCACCAAGTTCAAGGCTGAAGCCTCGCTCAAAGAGCAGGCGTTCGTCATGAACCCGGAAGTCAAGGTCGGCGAGCTGGCCAAGAAAGCCGGTGCTGAAATCGTTTCCTTCACCTACTTCAAGGTTGGCGAAGGCATCGAGAAGCCAGTCGACGACTTCGCTGCCGAAGTTGCCGCACAGGTTGCTGCTGCCAAGCAGTAAGACAGCCCCGTCTGTCGCCCCAAAGAGGCTGCCCGCTCACGCGCGCAGCCTCTTTGTCAAAGCGGCGAGGCGTTTACACGACGCTGCCGCCGCTGGCGCCGAAACGGTGCCACGCTACAGTTAGCAGGCTGCAAACAGCCCGCACGAATTTTCTACAGTACGCCGCAGGAGAGACTCGCAATGGCTCAGCAGGTGAGTGGTCGCCAACCTCGCTATAAACGCATTTTGCTCAAACTTAGCGGCGAGGCCCTGATGGGCTCCGAAGACTTCGGGATCGACCCGAAGGTGCTTGATCGCATGGCCCTTGAAGTAGGGCAGCTGGTCGGTATCGGTGTGCAGGTCGGCCTGGTCATCGGTGGTGGCAACCTGTTCCGAGGGGCTGCGCTGAGCGCCGCCGGCATGGACCGCGTTACCGGCGACCACATGGGGATGCTGGCTACCGTGATGAACGCCCTGGCCATGCGCGATGCGCTGGAGCGCTCGAACATCCCGGCACTGGTCATGTCGGCCATCTCCATGGTGGGCGTCACCGATCACTATGACCGTCGCAAAGCGATTCGCCACCTCAACTCCGGGGATGTGGTAATTTTCTCCGCCGGTACCGGCAACCCGTTCTTCACCACCGACTCGGCAGCCTGTCTGCGAGCCATCGAAATCGATGCCGACGTGGTGCTGAAGGCGACCAAGGTCGATGGTGTGTACACTGCCGATCCATTCAAGGACCCGCACGCCGAGAAGTTCGATCGCCTGACCTATGACGAGGTCCTGGACCGTAAGCTCGGCGTGATGGACTTGACCGCAATCTGCCTGTGCCGTGACCACGGCATGCCATTGCGGGTATTCAACATGAACAAGCCAGGCGCCCTGCTGAACATCGTGGTGGGCGGCGCTGAAGGCACTCTGATCGAGGAAGGCCAAGCATGATCAACGACATCAAGAAAGACGCGCAGGACCGCATGACCAAGTCCATCGAGGCCCTGGGCCGCAACCTGGCGGCCATCCGCACCGGTCGCGCGCACCCAAGCATTCTGGACAGCGTCAAGGTCACTGCCTGGGGTAGCGAGATGCCGCTGAACCAGGTCGCTGCGATCAGCGTCGAGGACGCGCGCACCTTGAAGATCGTCGCTCACGACAAGAACCTGAGCGCTGCCATCGAAAAGGCCATCCTGACCTCCGACCTCGGGCTGAACCCGTCGAGCGCCGGCACCACCATCCGTGTGCCGATGCCTGCCCTGACCGAAGAAACCCGCAAGGGCTACACCAAGCAGGCCAGCGGCGTTGCCGAAGACGCCAAGGTCGCCGTGCGCAACGTGCGTCGTGATGCCCTGGCGGACTTGAAGAAGCTCACCAAGGACAAGTCCATCAGCGAAGACGAAGAGCGCCGCGCTGCCGATGACATCCAGAAGCTGACGGACAAGTTCGTCGCCGAGGTGGATGCAGCCTTCAAGGCCAAGGAAAAGGACCTGATGGCCGTCTAAGGCCGGGTTTTTTTAATGGAAAAGACCAAGCCAGCGGTGCCTCCCTCGGTGCCGCGTCACGTCGCGATCATCATGGACGGCAACAATCGCTGGGCGAAACGGCGCTTGTTGCCTGGCGTTGCCGGGCACAAGGCAGGCGTCGATGCCGTGCGCGCAGTCATCGAAGTCTGCGCCGAGGCCGGCGTCGAAGTGCTGACCCTGTTTGCCTTCTCCAGTGAAAACTGGCAGCGACCTGCCGATGAGGTCGGTGCATTGATGGAGTTGTTCTTCTCGGCGCTGCGCCGCGAGGCACGTCGCTTGAACGACAACAACATCAGCCTGCGCATCATCGGCGACCGCTCGCGCTTTCACCCGGAGTTGCAGGCTGCCATGCGCGAAGCCGAGGCGCTGACCGCAGGCAACAGCCGCTTCATCCTGCAGATCGCCGCCAACTACGGTGGGCAGTGGGACATCGCCCAGGCCGCGCAGCGGCTGGCGCGTGAAGTTCAGGCTGGCCATCTTCGCCCCGACGACATCACCCCAGGGTTGTTGCAGACGTGCCTTGCGACCGGCGAGCAGCCTTTGCCGGACTTGTGCATCCGCACCGGCGGCGAGCATCGCATCAGCAATTTCCTGTTGTGGCAACTGGCCTACGCCGAGTTGTATTTCTCCGACCTTTACTGGCCGGACTTCAAACACGAGGCCATGCGCAGTGCATTGGCTGATTTCGCTTCGCGCCAGCGCCGCTTTGGTAAGACCAGCGAGCAGGTCGAGGCTGGAGCGCGTGCTTAATGCTTAAACAACGCATCATTACCGCGCTGATCCTGTTGCCCATAGCGCTGGGTGGGTTCTTCCTGCTCGAGGGGGGCAACTTCGCCCTGTTCATCGGTCTGGTGGTAACGCTCGGCGCCTGGGAGTGGGCACGGTTGGCGGGGTTGATGGCTCAGCCCCTGCGTGTCGCCTATGCCTTGGTCGTTGCCGGGGCGTTGATGCTGCTGTACATCCTGCCGGAGCTTGCACCCTGGGTGCTTGGGGCTGCCGTCATCTGGTGGGGGTTGGCCACTTGGCTGGTGCTAACGTACCCACGCACCAGCGAACTGTGGGCCAGCGCTGCCTGCCGGCTGCTGATCGGCCTGCTGGTGTTGCTGCCGGCCTGGCAAGGCCTGGTGCTGCTCAAGCACTGGCCGCTGGGCAACTGGCTGATCCTGTCGGTCATGGCTCTGGTCTGGGCCGCCGACATCGGTGCGTACTTTTCCGGCAGGGCCTTCGGCAAGCGCAAGCTGGCGCCGCAGGTCAGCCCTGGCAAAAGCTGGGAAGGCGTGTACGGCGGGCTGGCGGTCAGCCTGGTGATCACCCTGGTGGTGGGTATCAGCCGAGACTGGAGCATTGGTCAGCTGCTGCTGGGTCTGGCAGGCGCTGCGCTGGTGGTCATGGCCTCGGTGATCGGCGACCTGACCGAAAGCATGTTCAAGCGCCGCTCGGGCATCAAGGACAGCAGCAATCTGCTGCCTGGCCACGGTGGCGTGCTCGACCGCATCGACAGCCTGACGGCGGCCATCCCATTGTTCGCCGTGCTGTTGTGGGCGGCTGAATGGGGTGTGATGTGAGTCAAGTGCAACGCATTACCGTGCTGGGGGCCACCGGCTCCATTGGTCTGAGTACCCTGGACGTGATTGCCCGCCACCCTGAGCGCTATCAGGCCTTCGCCTTGACCGGCTACACCCGCGTCGAGGAGCTGTTGGCCCTGTGTGTGCGGCATCGCCCGGCCTACGCCGTGGTGCCGAGCGCCGACGCGGCGGGGCGCCTGCGTGCAGGCCTGGCAGCGGCAGGGTGCGCTACCGAAGTGCTGGAAGGCGAGGCCGGGTTGTGCCAGGTCGCCTGCGCCAGCGAAGTGGATGCGGTCATGGCCGCCATCGTCGGCGCCGCCGGCCTGCGGCCGACCCTGGCCGCCGTGCAGGCCGGCAAGAAGGTGCTGCTGGCCAACAAGGAGGCCCTGGTCATGTCGGGCGCCTTGTTCATGGACGCCGTGCGTCAGTCGGGCGCCGTGTTGTTGCCCATCGACAGTGAGCACAACGCCATCTTCCAGTGCATGCCCGGCGACTACGCGCGCGGGCTGAGCGCTGTGGGTGTGCGCCGCATTCTGCTGACGGCCTCGGGTGGACCGTTCCGCCAGACATCGACCCAGGCCCTGCAGGACGTCACGCCCGAACAGGCGTGCGCCCACCCGAACTGGTCGATGGGGCGCAAGATTTCCGTCGATTCGGCCAGCATGATGAACAAGGGCCTGGAGTTGATCGAGGCATGCTGGCTGTTCGATGCGCCGCCCAGCTTGGTTGAGGTGGTGGTGCACCCGCAGAGCGTGATCCACTCCCTGGTTGATTACGTCGACGGTTCGGTGCTGGCACAGTTGGGTAATCCGGACATGCGTACACCCATCGCCAATGCCCTGGCCTGGCCAGAGCGAATCGATTCCGGGGTCGCGCCGCTGGACCTGTTCAGCATTGCGCGCCTGGATTTCGAGGCGCCCGATGAGCAGCGTTTCCCTTGCCTGCGCCTGGCACGACAGGCGGCGCAGGCAGGCAACAGCGCCCCAGCCGTGCTCAATGCGGCCAACGAAGTGGCGGTGCAGACGTTCCTCCAGGGCCGTATCCGCTTCCCGGAGATCGCGAGTATGATCGAACAGGTACTGGACCAGGAGCCCGTGGTGCCGCTGACTTCGCTGGAAGCAGTGTTTGCCGCCGACCAGCGCGCGCGCGAGCTGGCCTGGGCCTGGCTGGACCGCAACGGCCGCTGAGGCGGGCTCGCCCGGTCATCGACGACAGCACCCCTATTGACCCATTGCTCATCATTCGGAGATGGACATGACAGCGCTCTACATGATCATCGGTACGCTCGTCGCCTTGGGTGTGCTGGTCACCTTCCATGAGTTCGGCCACTTCTGGGTGGCGCGTCGCTGTGGCGTGAAAGTGCTGCGGTTTTCCGTGGGCTTCGGTACGCCGCTGGTGCGCTGGCATGATCGCCAGGGCACCGAGTTCGTCATTGCAGCCATTCCACTGGGTGGCTACGTGAAAATGCTCGACGAGCGCGAAGGCGACGTGCCCCCTGCACTGGTGGGTCAATCATTCAATCGCAAGCCCGTCGGCCAGCGCATCGCGATCGTTGCCGCGGGGCCGGTCGCCAACTTTTTGCTGGCCATCTTCTTCTTCTGGGTGCTGGCGATGCTCGGCAGCCAGCAGATCCGACCGGTAATCGGCACCGTCGAGAATGGCAGCCCGGCGGCAGCAGCAGGGCTGACGGCCGGCCAGGAAATCGTCTCAGTGGATGGCAAGCCGACCAACGGTTGGTCGGCGGTCAACCTGCAATTGGTTCGCCGCCTGGGTGAGAGCGGCACGCTGAACATCGGTGTGCGCGATGAAGGCAGCAGTACCGATCAGCAGCGCCAGGTGAAACTCGACCAGTGGTTGAAAGGTGCCGATGAGCCCGATCCGATTCGCTCGCTGGGGCTTCAACCCTGGCGCCCGGCCATCGAGCCGGTGCTGGCCGAGATCGACCCCAAGGGGCCGGCCGGGGCGGCGGGCTTGAAGACCGGCGACCGGTTGTTGGGCATCGGCGGCCAGTCGGTGAACGAATGGCAGCAGGTGGTCGATAGCGTGCGCGCGCGGCCCGGCGCCCAGGTGGTAGTGCGTGTGGAGCGCGACGGTGCGCCCTTGGACGTACCGGTAACGCTGGGCGTGAAGGGCGAGGGTGAGGCGGCGGCAGGCTACCTGGGGGCGGGCGTCAAAGCCGGTCAATGGCCGGCCTCGATGCTGCGCGAAGTCAGCTATGGGCCGCTGGAGGCGGTGGGTGAAGGCCTGTCGCGCACCTGGAACATGAGCGTGCTCACGCTTGGGTCACTGAAGAAAATGCTGTTCGGTGAGCTCTCGGTAAAAAACTTGAGTGGACCGATAACCATTGCTAAAGTGGCGGGCGCTTCAGCCCAGTCCGGCGTGGGGGATTTCCTGAATTTCCTGGCCTACCTGAGCATAAGCCTGGGGGTTCTTAACCTGCTGCCCATCCCGGTACTGGATGGGGGGCACTTGCTGTTCTACCTGGTTGAATGGGCGCGCGGTCGTCCGTTGTCTGACCGGGTACAAGGTTGGGGGGTCCAGATCGGTATCAGTTTGGTCTTGGGGGTGATGTTGCTCGCCCTGATCAACGATCTGGGTCGACTATAAAAGCTTCGCTCAATTGCGAAACCTGTCGTTCATGACGGCAGGTTGTTTATTGCCAGTTGGAATAAAAGGACTTCATGAAACGTCTGTTGCTAACTGCGGTGCTCTCCGCACTGATGATCGCTGAAGTTCACGCCGAGTCCTTCACCATCTCCGATATCCGCGTCAATGGCCTGCAGCGGGTTTCCGCCGGCAGCGTCTTCGGTGCCTTGCCCCTGAACGTGGGCGACCAGGCCGATGACCGGCGCCTGGTGGAGTCGACCCGCTCGCTGTTCAAGACCGGGTTCTTCCAGGACATCGAGCTGAACCGTGATGGCAACGTGCTGATCATCAATGTGGTCGAGCGCCCGTCGGTGTCGAGCATCGAGATCGAAGGCAACAAGGCGATCAGTACCGAAGACCTGATGAAGGGCCTGAAGCAATCGGGCCTGGCCGAAGGCGAGATCTTCCAGCGTGCTACCCTCGAAGGCGTGCGTAACGAGCTGCAGCGCCAGTACGTGGCCCAGGGCCGCTACTCGGCCGAGGTCGACGCCGAGGTGGTGCCTCAGCCGCGCAACCGTGTGGCCTTGAAGATCAAGATCAACGAGGGCACCGTCGCTGCCATCCAGCACATCAACATCGTTGGCAACAACGTGTTCGATGACGACACCCTGGGTCAGCTGTTCGAGCTCAAGACCACCAACTGGTTGTCGTTCTTCAAGAATGACGACAAGTATGCCCGCGAAAAACTGTCCGGTGACCTGGAGCGTCTGCGTTCCTACTACCTGGACCGCGGCTACATCAACATGGACATCGCGTCCACCCAGGTGTCCATCACGCCTGACAAGAAACACGTCTACATCACCGTCAACATCAACGAAGGCGAGAAGTACACCGTCCGTGACGTGAAGCTCTCCGGTGACCTCAAGGTGCCGGAAGACCAGGTCAAGTCGCTGCTGCTGGTGCAGCCGGGCCAGGTGTTCTCGCGCAAGGTGATGACCAGCACGTCCGAGCTGATCACCCGCCGCCTGGGTAACGAAGGCTATACCTTCGCCAACGTCAACGGTGTGCCTCAGCCAAACGACCAGGATCACACCGTCGACATCATGTTCGTGGTCGATCCGGGCAAGCGTGCCTACGTCAACCGCATCAACTACCGCGGCAACACCAAGACCGAAGACGAAGTGCTGCGCCGCGAAATGCGTCAGATGGAAGGCGGCTGGGCCTCGACCTACCTGATCGACCAGTCCAAGACCCGTCTGGAACGGCTGGGCTTCTTCAAGGACGTGAACGTCGAGACCCCACCGGTGCCGGGCACCGACGATCAGGTCGACGTGAACTACAGCGTCGAAGAGCAGGCCTCCGGTTCGATCACCGCCAGCGTCGGCTTTGCCCAGAGCGCAGGCTTGATCCTGGGTGGCTCGATCAGCCAGAGCAACTTCCTGGGTACCGGTAACAAGGTTTCCGTTGGCCTGACCCGGTCCGAGTACCAGTCGCGATACAACTTCGGCTTCGTCGATCCCTACTTCACTGCCGATGGCGTGAGCCTGGGTTACAACGCCTTCTACCGCAGCACCAACTACGACGACCTCGATGTCGACGTGGCGAGCTACGCGGTGGACAGCCTGGGTGCCGGTGTGAGCCTGGGTTACCCGATCAGCGAGACGTCGCGCCTGACCTATGGGTTGAGTGTGCAGCAGGACAAGCTCAAGACCGGTAAGTACACCGTTGACGAGATCTTTGATTTCATCAACAAGGAAGGCGAGAACTTCACCAACTTCAAAGCCTCGATCGGCTGGTCCGAATCGACGTTGAACAAAGGTGTGCTGGCGACACGCGGTCACTCTCAGAGCCTGAGCCTCGAAACCACGATTCCAGGCAGCGACTTGTCGTTCTACAAACTGGACTACCGCGGCCAGCTGTTCAAGCCATTGAGCCAGAACTACACCCTGCGTCTGCACACCGAACTGGGTTACGGTGACGGCTTCGGGGGTACCTCCGGTCTGCCGTTCTACGAGAACTACTACGCGGGCGGCTTCAACTCGGTTCGCGGCTTCAAGGACAGCACCCTGGGGCCGCGCAGTACGCCAAGTAAACTTAACGAGAAGAACGGAACTCTGCTTGACCCCGACCAAGACCCGCTTCCATTCGGCGGCAACGTCCTGGTCCAGGGCGGCGTCGAGTTGCTGTTCCCGCTGCCGTTCGTCAAGGACCAGCGTTCCCTGCGCACCTCGGTCTTCTGGGACGTGGGTAACGTGTTCGACACCAACTGCGGCAACAAGCCGGACTGCACCAAGGTCGGTTTCTCCGACATGGCCAGTTCGGTCGGTCTTGGCGTGACGTGGATCACGGCCTTGGGCCCGTTGAGCTTCAGCCTGGCGATGCCGATCAAGAAGCCGGACGAGGCAGACACCCAGGTGTTCCAATTCTCTCTGGGCCAGACCTTCTAAGGTCGGCCCTTGCTTAACGACAACGGTTTATCCAGGAGTTCATCGTGCGCAAGTTGACCCAAATGGCCGTAGTGGCCGCGGCGCTGGTCGCCACCCCGGCTTTCGCCGAAATGAAGGTTGCCGTTCTGAACTATCAGATGGCACTGCTCGAGTCCGATGCCGCCAAGAAGTACGCCGTGGATGCCGAAAAGAAGTTCGGCCCTCAGCTGACCAAGCTCAAAGGCCTGGAAAGCAGCGCCAAGGGCATCCAGGATCGCCTGATCAAGGGCGGTGACAAGATGCAGCAGCAGGAGCGTGAGCGCCTGGAGCTCGAGTTCAAGCAAAAGGCCCGTGACTTCCAGTTCCAGTCCAAGGAGCTGAACGAAGCCAAGGCCGTTGCCGACCGCGACATGCTCAAGCAGCTCAAGCCCAAGCTGGACGGCGCCGTCGAGGAAGTGATCAAGAAGGGCGGTTACGACCTGGTGCTCGAGCGCGGTGCGGTCATTGATGTCAAGCCTCAGTACGACATCACCCGCCAGGTTATCGAGCGTATGAACCAAGCCCGTTGATATGACCGTGACCATGACGCTTGGCCAACTGGCCGAGACCCTCGGGGCCACCCTCAAGGGCCCCGAGACGCTGCAGATCACAGGCCTTGCCACCTTGCAGGAGGCCGGGCCGGGTCAGTTGAGCTTTCTTGCCAACCCGCAGTACCGCAAATACCTGGACGAGAGCCAGGCGGCTGCCGTGCTGCTCAAGGCCGCCGATGCCGAGGCGTTCGCCGGTCATGCCCTGATCGTTGCCGATCCCTACCTGGCATATGCCCGCATTTCCCACCTGTTCGACCCCAAACCCAAGGCTGTGGCGGGGATTCACCCCAGCGCCGTGGTGGCCGGGGATGCCCAGGTAGATGCGACGGCCAGTGTCGGGCCTTTCGCGGTCGTTGAAAGCGGTGCGCGTATCGGCGCCCATGTCACCATCGGTGCCCACTGCTTCATCGGTGCCCGCTGCGTGATCGGCGAAGGGGGCTGGCTGGCGCCGCGGGTCACGCTGTATCACGATGTCACCATTGGCAAGCGGGTGGTCATCCAGTCCGGCGCAGTGATCGGTGGTGAAGGCTTTGGCTTTGCCAACGAGAAAGGCGTGTGGCGCAAGATCGCCCAGATCGGCGGGGTCAGCATTGGTGACGATGTGGAGATTGGTGTGAACACGGCCGTGGACCGTGGCGCCTTGTCCGACACCTGCATCGCCGACGGCGTCAAGCTCGACAACCAGATCCAGATTGCCCACAACGTGCAGATCGGGGAGCATACGGCCATGGCCGCGTGCGTGGGTATCTCCGGCAGCACGCGTATCGGCAAGCATTGCACCATCGCCGGTGGCGTGGGCATGGTCGGTCATATCGAGGTCTGCGACAACGTTTTCGTGTCCGGAATGACCATGGTGACCCGCTCGATCACCGAGCCGGGTGGCTATTCTTCCGGGACTGCCATGCAGCCTCTGGCTGACTGGCGCAAGAGCGCCGCGCGTATCCGCCACCTGGACGACATGGCCAAGCGTCTCCAGCAGTTGGAAAAACGCGTCGATACCGTGACCTCAGGTGGGCAGCCGACATCAGAAGGCTGATACCATTTCCTGAGCAAGAGTGAACAGTCGCTAGCTGGCTCCTCTTTGGATTGCAAAAGGAGCGTGTGGTCAGCACCTGCGCTCCCTATTCTTATACAGGCTTCCCCCCCGAAATGATGGACATCAACGAGATTCGCGAATACCTGCCTCACCGTTACCCGTTCCTGCTAGTGGACCGCGTGACGGATCTGGATTACGAGGCCCAGAGCATTCGTGCCTACAAGAATGTCAGCATCAACGAGCCGTTCTTCAACGGTCACTTCCCGGCGCACCCCATCATGCCCGGCGTCCTGATCATCGAAGCCATGGCCCAGGCGGCCGGCATCCTCGGTTTCAAGATGCTCGATGCCAAGCCTGCCGACGGCACCTTGTACTACTTCGTAGGCTCCGACAAGCTGCGTTTCCGTCAGCCGGTGCTGCCGGGTGACCAGCTGGTGCTGGAAGCGAAGTTCCTGAGCCGCAAAAGCATGATCTGGAAATTCGAATGCCGTGCCCTGGTCGACGGCAAGGCAGTATGCTCGGCCGAAATCACCTGTGCGGAACGCTCCCTATGAATTCGATTGATCCTCGGGCCATCATCGACCCTTCGGCCAAGCTGGCCGAAGGCGTCGAGGTGGGCCCTTGGTCGATCGTTGGCCCCGATGTCGAAATCGGGGAGGGCACCGTCATCGGCCCACACGTTGTGCTCAAGGGGCCGACCCGGATCGGCAAGCACAACCGTATCTTTCAGTTTTCCTCGATTGGCGAAGACACCCCGGACCTCAAGTACAAGGGTGAGCCCACCCGCCTGGTGATCGGCGATCACAACGTCATCCGTGAAGGCGTCACGATCCACCGCGGTACCGTGCAGGATCGCGCCGAAACCACCGTCGGCGACCATAACCTGATCATGGCCTATGCCCACATTGGCCATGACAGCGTGATCGGCAGCCACTGCATTCTGGTCAACAACACTGCGCTGGCGGGCCATGTGCATGTGGGCGACTGGGCGATCCTATCCGGGTTCACCCTGGTGCACCAGTATTGCCACATCGGCGCCCATGCGTTTTCTGGCATGGGCACGGCCATCGGCAAGGACGTACCCGCGTTCGTCACCGTTTTCGGCAGCCCCGCCGAAGCGCGCAGCATGAACTTCGAAGGCATGCGCCGCCGTGGTTTCAGCGACGAGGTCATCCATGTGCTGCGTCGCTGCTACAAGATCGTCTACCGCCAGGGCCTGACGGTGGAGGATGCATTGCGCGAACTCGAAGCGCCGGCGGCGCAGCATCCCGAGGTCGAGCTGTTCCGCCAGTCGATCGTGAGTTCGGCCCGCGGCATCACTCGCTGACATGGCCCAGCTCTGCGTAGCCCTAGTCGCCGGTGAAGCCAGCGGCGACATCCTCGGTTCCGGCTTGATGCGCGCCTTGAAGGCGCGCCATCCCGATGTGCGCTTCATCGGTGTCGGTGGCCCGCTCATGGAGGCCGAAGGCCTGCAATCCTACTTCCCCATGGAGCGCTTGGCCGTCATGGGGCTGGTCGAGGTGCTCGGTCGCCTGCGTGAATTGCTCAAGCGCCGCAAGCTGCTGGTCCAGACACTCATCGAGCAGAAGCCGGACGTGTTCATCGGTATCGATGCGCCCGACTTTACGCTGGAGATCGAACTCAAACTGCGCCAGGCGGGGATCAAGACCGTCCATTACGTCAGCCCTTCAGTGTGGGCATGGCGGCAAAAACGCGTGTTGAAGATACGTCAGGGTTGCGACCTGATGCTGACATTGTTGCCGTTCGAGGCCCGCTTCTATGAAGAGCAGGGCGTGCCGGTGCGATTCGTCGGCCACCCGCTGGCCGATACCATTGCCCTGCAGGCGGATCGGCCCGCGGCGCGCGCCGCCCTGGGCCTGGGCGATGGCCCGGTGGTCGCCCTGATGCCAGGCAGCCGTGGGGGCGAAGTCGGGCGCCTGGGTGCGCTGTTCCTGGATGCAGCGCAACGTCTGCAGCAGCAGGTGCCGGGTGTGCGCTTCGTGCTGCCCTGTGCCAACGCCGCTCGCCGCGCGCAGCTCGAGCAAATGCTCGAGGGCCGCAACTTGCCGTTGGCCCTGCTCGATGGCCGCTCGCACGAGGCGCTTGCCGCGTGTGACGCCGTCCTGATCGCATCGGGTACGGCCACCCTGGAAGCGCTGCTGTTCAAGCGACCCATGGTAGTCGCCTACCGCCTGGCGCCGCTTACCTACTGGATACTCAAACGGTTGGTGAAAAGCCCCTACGTGTCCTTGCCCAACCTGCTGGCGCGCCGTGCACTGGTGCCCGAGTTGCTGCAAGACGCCGCGACCAGCGAAGCGCTGGTCGATGCGCTGCTGCCCTTGCTGCGCGACGGTAGCGGGCAAACCGACTCGTTCGACGAGATTCACCGCACGTTGCGCCGGGATGCCTCCAATCAGGCCGCCGACGCCGTGCTGGCCCTGCTGGAGAAACGCTGAGATGCAGTTCGGTCTGGATTTCAACCTGGTCGAAGACTTGGTCGCCGGCGTCGACGAAGTGGGCCGCGGCCCCCTGTGTGGCGACGTGGTGACGGCTGCCGTGATCCTTGACCCAGCACGCCCGATCCTGGGGCTGAACGACTCGAAGAAGCTGACCCAGGCACGCCGTGAGGCCTTGTTCGACGAAATCTGCGACAAGGCCCTGAGCTTTTTCATTGCCCGCGCTGAAGTCGAAGAAATCGATCGCCTCAATATCCTGCATGCCACCATGCTGGCCATGCAGCGCGCGGTGGAAGGCTTGCACATCACCCCGAACATGGCCTTGATCGACGGCAATCGCTGCCCGCAGCTGTCGGTGCCCTCGGCACCGGTCGTGCAGGGGGATGCCAAGGTGCCCGCCATCGCGGCGGCTTCGATCCTGGCCAAGGTAACGCGGGATCGCGAAATGGGCGCCTTCGAGCTGATCTACCCCGGGTACGGCATAGGCGCGCACAAAGGCTACCCGACGCCGGTCCACCTGGAGGCACTGGCACGGCTCGGGCCGACGCCCATTCATCGTCGATCGTTTGCGCCCGTGCGTGCCGCCTGGGGTGTGCGTGAGGCTGTGGCCGCCTCGCTGATCTGATACCCAACCCTGCCGTATCCAGGGGCTTGAGGCCCTGCGGGGCCGGGCTGGACCACGTTCCCGGGCATTTGCTCAGGCCGCCCTGCCGTCGCGCAGGGGCAACCGGCCCTCAAAACCCCTGCCCAATTGAGCTACAATCGCGCCCTTGTCGTTAAGCACTGCTACAGGATCATTCATGTCGGTTTCCTTCGTTCACCTGCGCGTCCACTCCGAATTCTCGCTGGTCGACGGTCTGGTCCGGATCAAACCGCTGGCCAAGGCGCTGGCCGGGATGAACATGCCTGCGGTGGCGATCACCGACCAGAGCAACATGTGCTCGCTGGTCAAGTTCTACAAGGCGGCCATGGGGGCGGGCATCAAGCCGATCTGTGGTGCGGACCTGTGGTTGGCCGGTGAAGATGCGCAGGCGCCGCTGTCGCGTATCTGCTTCCTGGCCATGAACCCTCTGGGCTACCGCAACCTGACCGAGTTGCTTTCCCGGGGCTGGACCGAGGGCCAGCGCAATGGCCTGGTCATCATCCAGCGTGACTGGATTGCCGCGGCCAGCGAAGGCCTGATCGCGCTTTCGGCGGGCAAGGAAGGCGACATCGGCATGGCGTTGCTGGGGGGGCGTAGTGAGGAGGCGCAAGCGCTGCTCGAGGACTGGATGGCCATGTTCCCCGAGCGCTTTTATGTCGAAGTCCAGCGCACCAGTCGCCCCAGGGACGAAGAGTATGTGCATGCCGCCGTGGCCCTGGCCGATCGGCTGGGTGCGCCGCTGGTGGCCACCAACGATGTGCGTTTCATCAAACAGACCGATTTCGACGCCCACGAAACCCGTGTATGCATCGGTGAAGGCTGGACGCTGGACGATCCGCGTCGCCCGCGCCTGTACAGCGACCAGCAATACCTGAAATCGGCCGAGGAAATGGCCGAGCTGTTCAGCGACCTGCCGGACGCCCTGGCCAACACCGTCGAAATCGCCAAGCGCTGCAATATCCAGGTGCAACTGGGCAAGTACTTCCTGCCTGACTTCCCCACGCCCAATGGCATGGGGATCGATGATTACCTGCGGCACGTGTCCCACGAAGGCCTGGAAGAGCGCCTGGCGGTGCTGTGGCCGAAAGAGACCACGCCCGACTACGAGCAAAAGCGCCAGGTCTACCTCGATCGGCTGAAGTTCGAGCTGGATATCATCATCCAGATGGGCTTCCCCGGTTACTTCCTGATCGTGATGGACTTCATCAAGTGGGCCAAGAACAACGGCGTACCGGTGGGGCCTGGCCGAGGCTCGGGTGCAGGCTCGCTGGTGGCCTACGTGCTCAAGATCACCGACCTCGACCCGCTGGCCTACGACCTGCTGTTCGAGCGCTTCCTGAACCCTGAGCGGGTGTCCATGCCCGACTTCGACGTCGACTTCTGCATGGACGGCCGGGACCGGGTCATCGACTACGTGGCAGAGGCCTACGGGCGTAATGCCGTGAGCCAGATCATTACCTTTGGCACCATGGCGGCCAAGGCCGTGGTGCGCGACGTGGCACGCGTGCAAGGCAAGTCCTACGGCCTGGCCGATCGTCTGTCGAAGATGATTCCGTTCGAAGTGGGCATGACCCTGGAGAAGGCCTACGAGCAGGAAGAAATCCTGCGCGACTTCCTCAAGGGTGACGAGGACGCTCGCGAAATCTGGGACATGGCCCTGAAGCTCGAAGGCGTCACGCGCGGTACCGGCAAGCACGCCGGTGGCGTGGTCATTGCGCCGACCAAGCTTACTGATTTCTCGCCCATCGCCTGCGACGAAGAAGGCGGTGGCCTGATCACCCAGTTCGACAAGGATGACGTGGAGGCGGCGGGCCTTGTGAAGTTCGACTTCCTGGGCCTGCGCACCCTGACCATCATCAAGTGGGCGATGGAGATCATCAACCGTGAGCAGGCCAAGAAAGACCTGCCCGACCTGAACATCGACTTCATCCCGCTCGATGACCGCAAGACCTACGAGCTGTTGCAGAAGGCCGAAACCACAGCGGTGTTCCAGCTCGAATCGCGCGGCATGAAAGAGCTGATCAAGAAGCTCAAGCCCGACTGCCTCGAAGATCTCATCGCCTTGGTGGCACTGTTCCGCCCCGGCCCGCTGCAGTCGGGCATGGTAGACGACTTCATCAACCGCAAGCACGGACGTGCCGAGCTGGCCTACCCGCATCCGGACTATCAGTACGACGGCTTGCAGCCGGTGCTGGCGCCGACCTACGGCATCATCCTGTATCAGGAGCAGGTGATGCAGATCGCCCAGGTGATGGCAGGGTACACCTTGGGTGGCGCCGACATGCTGCGTCGGGCGATGGGCAAGAAGAAGCCCGAGGAAATGGCCAAGCAGCGCGGCGGTTTCATTGAAGGCTGTGCCAATAATGGAATCGATGGGGATCTTGCGGGCAACATCTTCGACCTGGTAGAGAAGTTCGCAGGTTACGGCTTCAACAAGTCTCACTCGGCCGCCTATGGCCTGGTGTCCTACCAGACAGCCTGGCTCAAGACCCACCACCCGGCACCGTTCATGGCCGCGGTGTTGTCGGCGGACATGCACAACACCGACAAGGTGGTGGTGCTGGTCGAGGAAGTGCGCACCATGAAGTTGCGTCTGGACGCGCCAGATGTGAACTTCTCGGACTTCAAGTTCACCGTCAACGACGATGGCCGCATTGTCTATGGCCTCGGCGCCATCAAGGGCGTGGGTGAGGGGCCTGTGGAGGCGATCGTCGAGGCCCGTGCCGAGGGCGGCCCGTTCAAGGACCTGTATGACTTCTGCGAGCGTATCGACCTCAAGCGCGTCAACAAGCGCACCCTCGATGCGCTGGTGCGCAGTGGCGCGCTGGACCGGCTCGGCCCGCACTTTCATGACGAGATCAAGGCTTACCACGCCCACATCGACATCAACCGGGCCATCCTGCTGGCGGCACTGGGCGATGCCATCAAGGCGGCCGAGCAGACGGCCCGCACGGCCGACAGCGGTCACATCGACCTGTTCGGCGGCATGTTCGACGAGCCGGACGCCGACGTGTATGCCAGTTATCGCAAAGCGCGACCACTGACGCTCAAGGAGCGGCTCAAGGGCGAGAAGGACACGCTGGGGCTTTACCTCACCGGTCACCCGATCGATGAATACGAGGCTGAAATCCGCCGCTTCGCGCGCCAGCGCATCATCGACCTCAAGCCCTCGCGCGAAACCCAGACCATCGCCGGCATGATCATCGCCCTGCGGGTCATGAAGAACAAAAAGGGCGACAAGATGGGGTTCGTCACCCTGGACGACAGGTCTGGCCGCATCGAGGCCTCGCTGTTTGCCGATGCCTATATCACGGCCCAGTCACTGCTGCAGAACGATGCGATGGTGGTGGTCGAAGGGGAGGTCAGCAACGACGATTTCTCAGGCGGCCTGCGGCTGCGGGTCAAGCAGGTGATGACCTTGGAGGATGCCCGTACCAAGCTGGCCGAGAGCCTGCGCCTGAAGGTCGCCCACGAGGCGCTCAAGGGCGATCGCCTCAAGTGGCTGGGTGAGTTGATCACCCGTCACCGCGGCGCCTGCCCGATCACGCTGGAATACACCGGCAGCGATGCCAAGGCCATGCTGCAATTTGGCGACCAGTGGGCCATCGACCCCGCAGACGGGCTGATTCAGACCCTGCGTGACCAGTTCGGACGTGAGAACGTCTTTTTGCAATACCGTTGAGCCGCTCAACATTTAATCTCGACCTGAAGGCGCCTGATCCCTTAAGGTATGGCGCCAAACGGATCAACCGGCCGGCCGCCTGGCCGTAGACCCAAGACGGATGACTATGAACCCGAACTTTCTCGATTTCGAACAGCCGATTGCCGACCTGCAAGCCAAGATCGAAGGCCTGCGCCTGGTAGGCAACGACAATTCGCTGAACATCAGCGATGAAATTGCCCGTCTGCAAGACAAGAGCAATACCCTGACCGAAAGCATCTTCGGCAACCTGACCAGCTGGCAGATCGCTCGCCTGGCACGTCACCCGCGTCGTCCCTATACCCTGGACTACCTGCAGCACATCTTCACCGAATTCGAAGAACTGCACGGCGATCGCCACTTCTCCGACGATGCTGCCATCGTTGGCGGTACCGCACGCCTGGACGGCAAGCCGGTCATGGTCATCGGGCACCAGAAGGGCCGCGAAGTGCGGGAGAAGGTTCGCCGTAACTTCGGCATGCCGCGCCCTGAGGGCTACCGCAAGGCGTGCCGTCTGATGGAAATGGCCGAGCGTTTCCGCATGCCGATTCTGACCTTCATCGACACGCCGGGTGCCTATCCAGGTATCGACGCCGAAGAGCGTAACCAGAGCGAGGCCATCGCCTGGAACCTGCGCGTGATGGCGCGCCTGAAGACGCCAATCATCGCTACGGTGATCGGTGAAGGCGGGTCGGGCGGCGCGCTGGCCATCGGCGTGTGCGACCAGCTGAACATGCTGCAGTACTCCACCTACTCGGTCATCTCGCCCGAAGGCTGCGCTTCGATCCTGTGGAAGACGGCCGACAAGGCTGCCGATGCCGCCGAGGCCATGGGCATCACGGCTGAGCGCCTCAAGAGCCTGGACATCGTCGACAAGGTTATCCCGGAGCCACTGGGTGGCGCTCACCGTGACCCTGCCGCCATGTCCGAAAGCATCCGCGCCGAGCTGGTGCAGCAGCTGGACATGCTCAGCGGGTTGGACCACGACGCACTGCTGGCTCGCCGTTACGATCGTCTGATGAGCTACGGCGTCTGATCGCCTTCGGGGCCGTCTGTCGGCCCCTCGGGTGAGCCTGGAACCCAGGCTCACCCGCATCCGTCACTCAGGTTGATGGAAGCCTTGATGATTGATCCCGCCCCCTGGCTTTGCGCCCGCACCTGGTACGTCGCCCTCTCTGGCGGCCTGGACTCCACCGTTCTGCTGCACTGGCTCGCCGCCTACGCCCGCAGCCATCGTGCACCGCCGCTGCGCGCGATTCACATCCAGCATGGCCTGCAACCGGTCGCGCGGGCGTGGCCTGCCCATTGCCAACGCGTCTGCGATGACCTGGGCATCGAGCTGCAGGTCATCGAGGTCGACGTCGCCCCGGGCCCGAGCCTGGAGCAGGCTGCCCGCCATGCCCGTTACGCCGCCTTCGAGCGGGTGTTGGCGGCAGATGACATGCTGTTCACTGGCCAGCACCGCGACGACCAGGCTGAAACGCTGCTGTTTCGCCTGCTGCGGGGCGCGGGGTTGCGCGGCCTGGCGGCGATGCCGAGGGAGCGGGCGCTGGGGCAGGGCAGGCTGGTCAGGCCTTTGCTCGGTTGCTCCCGGCGACAGTTGCAACACTATGCACAGGCGCACGCGTTGGGCTGGGTCGAGGACCCTTCGAATGCCGACACCCGGTTTGCCCGCAACTATCTGCGCAGGGAGGTTCTGCCGTCCCTTCGGCAGCGCTGGCCGCAAGCCGGGCAGAACCTGGCCCGTGCCGCCGACCACCTGGGCGAAGCCCTGAGCCTGCTGGACGAGCTGGCCGAGAGCGACCTGGCGCCGGTACGCCAAAATGCCCCTGCTGTTTGGCTTGGACTCGATTCGCTGGACCTGGCCGGCCTGCTCGCGCTTTCACCTGCACGCCAACGCAATGCGTTGCAGTATTGGCTCAGCCACCGAACCCGCTTGCCCGACACGCGCCACTGGGCCGGCTGGGCGGACCTGCGCGACGCCGCTGGCGATGCCTGCCCCGTGTGGCAACTGAGCGATGGCCAACTGGTGCGCAGCCAAGGGCGCATCTGGTGGCTGAGCGGCGACTGGTTGCAAACGCCGCGTCAGGCCATGGCTTGGGAAAACGCCGATGAGCCGTTGGCCTTGCCGGGCAACGGCAGTGTGCGACTTGTTGGCGCAGGCTCGCTGACGGGCCTGCGTATCGGCTACCGTCAGGGCGGGGAGTGGCTGGACATCCCAGGACGCGGGCGGCGTGATCTCAAGCGCCTGCTCAATGAGCTGCAAGTGCCGCATTTTCTGCGCATGCGCCTGCCTCTGCTTTTCCAAGGTGAGCGGCTGCTGGCGGTGGCCAACCTGCCCAGTTTGGCTCAGGGGGATTACCGGCTGCATTGGCAGTTGCCGACGCGCGCGCAAGGTTTGAGCTAGTGGGTACATTCGGGTAGACTACCCTCCCTTCTTGATACAGCTTCTGTGGGTTCCGCGAAAACACAGGAGTTGCCGATTACCAAGCAGTTTTTTGCTGGGCTGATTCTTAGAAATGACGAGCGAGCGCCCTGCCAGGGTTACCCCTGGTCTGTACACACGCGGCAGTTTTTCGAGATGCACTGTGATTGACGCAGGTGATCGGGGGCGTTTGCCCTCCTTCGCTATCTCCGGCGGCGCTGGCCGCTTTAACGCAGACTTCTAGGGTTTTTCATGACGCGCTACATATTCGTCACGGGCGGTGTTGTTTCTTCATTGGGGAAAGGCATTGCCTCGGCTTCCCTGGCGGCCATCCTGGAGGCGCGGGGCCTGAAGGTCACCATGCTCAAGCTGGATCCGTACATCAACGTCGACCCAGGCACCATGAGCCCGTTCCAGCACGGTGAAGTATTCGTCACCCAGGATGGCGCCGAGACCGACCTGGACCTGGGCCACTACGAGCGGTTCATCCGCACCACCATGACCCAGAACAACAACTTCACCACCGGCCGCGTCTACGAGCACGTGCTGCGCAAGGAACGCCGTGGTGACTACCTGGGCGCGACCATCCAGGTCATCCCGCACATCACCGATGAAATCAAGCGCCGCATCATCAAGGGTGCAGGCGATGCCGACGTGGCCCTGGTCGAGATCGGCGGCACCGTGGGCGACATCGAGTCCCAGCCGTTCCTCGAAGCCATTCGCCAACTGCGCGTGGAAGTGGGTTCCAAGCGCGCGATGCTGATGCACCTGACGCTGGTGCCTTACATCGCCACCGCCGGTGAAACCAAGACCAAGCCGACCCAGCACTCGGTCAAGGAGCTGCGCTCCATCGGCCTGCAGCCTGACGTGCTGATCTGCCGCTCCGACCACCCTGTCGATGCATCGTCGCGCCGCAAGATCGCGTTGTTCACCAACGTTGAAGAGCGCGCGGTGATTTCGCTGGAAGACGTCGACACCATCTACAAGATTCCAGGTGTCTTGCACGCCCAGGGTCTGGACGACTTCGTCGTCGAGCGTTTCGGCCTGCAGTGCAGCAGTGCCGACCTGTCCGAGTGGGACAAGGTGGTCGACGCCAAGCTCAACCCGGAGCATGAAGTCACCATCGCCATGGTCGGCAAGTACATGGAGCTGCTCGATGCGTACAAGTCGCTGATCGAAGCGATGAGCCACGCGGGCATCACCAACCGCACCAAGGTCAACCTGCGCTACATCGATTCCGAAGACATCGAGAACCAGGGCACCAGCCTGCTCCAGGGCGCCGATGCCATCCTGGTACCCGGTGGTTTCGGCCTGCGCGGTGTCGAAGGCAAGATCACGGCGGTGCAATACGCCCGTGAGAACAAGGTGCCGTACCTGGGTATCTGCCTGGGCATGCAAGTGGCGGTCATCGAGTTCGCCCGTAACGTGATGGGCTGGAGCGACGCCAACTCCACCGAGTTTGATCGCGACAGCGGCCACCCTGTCGTCGGTCTGATCACCGAGTGGGCCGATGCCACCGGCGCGGTCGAAACCCGTAGCGAGGCGTCGGACCTGGGCGGCACCATGCGCCTGGGCGCCCAGGACTGCCAGCTGGCTGCCGGTTCCAACGTGCATGCGTGCTATGGCAAGGACATCATCACCGAGCGTCACCGTCACCGCTACGAAGTGAACAACAACCTGCTGCCGCAGCTGGTGGACGCAGGCCTGGTGGTTTCCGGTCGTTCCGAAGACGGTGCCCTGGTCGAGGTGGTGGAGTCCAAGGACCACCCGTGGTTCGTCGCCTGCCAGTTCCACCCGGAGTTCACCTCCACCCCACGCGATGGCCACCCGCTGTTCAGTGGCTTCGTCAAGGCGGCGCTCGCCCAGAAGAACAAGGCCTGACCCATGCCCCAGAAGATCATCCGCGTCGGTCACATCGATATCGCCAACGACAAGCCATTCGTCCTGTTCGGTGGCATGAACGTTCTGGAGTCCCGCGACCTGGCCATGAAGGTGTGCGAAGAATACGTGCGGGTTACCGAAAAGCTCGGTATCCCGTATGTGTTCAAGGCCAGCTTCGACAAGGCCAATCGGTCCTCGGTCACTTCCTACCGCGGCCCTGGCCTGGAAGAGGGCCTGAAGATCTTCGAGGAGATCAAGCGCACCTACAACGTGCCGGTGATCACCGATGTGCACGAGCCCTACCAGGCCGAGCCGGTGGCCAAGGTCTGCGACATCATCCAGTTGCCGGCTTTCCTGTCGCGCCAGACCGACCTGGTGGTGGCGATGGCCAAGACCGGCGCGGTGATCAATATCAAGAAGGCTCAGTTCCTCGCACCCCAGGAGATGAAACACATCCTGACCAAGTGCGAGGAAACCGGTAATGACCAATTGATCCTGTGCGAGCGTGGTTCGAGCTTCGGTTACAACAATCTGGTCGTGGACATGCTCGGCTTCGGTGTCATGAAGCAGTTCGAGTACCCGGTGTTCTTCGACGTGACCCATGCCCTGCAGATGCCGGGTGGTCGTGCCGACTCCGCAGGCGGACGCCGCGCTCAGGTGACCGACCTGGCCAAGGCCGGCATGAGCCAGGGGCTGGCAGGGTTGTTCCTCGAAGCTCACCCCGATCCGGACAACGCCAAGTGCGACGGCCCGTGTGCCTTGCGCCTGGACAAGCTGGAGCCGTTCCTGGCTCAGCTCAAGCAACTGGATGACCTGGTGAAAAGTTTTCCGACGGTAGAAACCGCGTAAAGCACTTTTCTCGGGTAAAGTACCGTCCGATTCACCCCTGACCACTCGGTCAGGGGCTCCCTTCGCCGGGCCTGCCTCTGCATCCTCGTCCGGTGAACGGCAAGAATTTTCTAAGCTGCGTTGTTTTCGTCAATTCTGGAGTGCTTACAACAATGGCAAAAATCGTCGACATCAAAGGTCGTGAAGTTCTCGATTCACGTGGCAACCCCACCGTGGAAGCCGATGTACTGCTCGACAACGGCATCATCGGCAGCGCCTGCGCGCCGTCCGGTGCTTCCACCGGCTCGCGCGAAGCGCTGGAGCTGCGTGATGGCGACAAGAGCCGTTACTTGGGCAAGGGTGTGCTGAAGGCTGTCGCCAACATCAATGGCCCAATCCGCGACCTGCTGCTGGGCAAGGACCCTTCCGACCAGAAGGCCCTGGACCACGCCATGATCGAGCTGGACGGTACCGAGAACAAGGCCAAGCTGGGCGCCAACGCCATCCTGGCCGTGTCCCTGGCGGCTGCCAAAGCGGCAGCCCAGGATCAGGACCTGCCCCTGTACGCCCACATTGCCAACCTCAACGGCACTCCAGGCCAGTACTCGATGCCGGTACCCATGATGAATATCATCAACGGTGGCGAGCATGCCGACAACAACGTCGATATCCAGGAGTTCATGGTTCAGCCAGTGGGCGCCAAGACCTTCTCCGACGGCCTGCGCATGGGGACCGAGATCTTCCATCACCTCAAGGCCGTGCTCAAGGCCCGTGGCCTGAACACTGCCGTGGGTGACGAAGGCGGTTTCGCCCCTAACCTGGCCTCCAACGAAGACGCCCTTGGCGCCATCGCCGAAGCCGTCGAGAAAGCCGGCTACAAACTGGGCACCGACGTGACCCTGGCCCTGGACTGCGCCGCCTCCGAGTTTTATGAAAACGGCAAGTACAACCTGTCCGGCGAAGGCAAGTCGTTCGACGCCGAAGGCTTTGCCGACTACCTCAAAGGCCTGACCGAGCGCTTCCCGATCATTTCGATCGAAGATGGCCTGGACGAGTCCGATTGGGCTGGCTGGAAGATCCTCACTGACAAGATCGGCGAGAAGGTGCAACTGGTCGGTGACGACCTGTTCGTGACCAATACCAAGATCCTCAAGGAAGGCATCGAGAAGGGCATCGGTAACTCGATTCTGATCAAGTTCAACCAGATCGGCTCGCTGACCGAGACCCTGGAAGCCATCCAGATGGCCAAGGCTGCCGGTTACACCGCCGTGATCTCCCACCGCTCGGGTGAAACCGAAGACTCCACCATCGCCGACCTGGCTGTGGGTACTGCGGCCGGTCAGATCAAGACGGGTTCGCTGTGCCGCTCCGACCGCGTGTCGAAGTACAACCAATTGCTGCGCATCGAAGAGCAACTGGGTGCCAAGGCGGTTTACCGTGGCCGTACCGAGTTTCGCGGCTAAGCAAGAGATGGTAAAAAGACAGCAGCCGGAGCTGTAGGAACGTTCGTACCGTAACTTCCTACGTTCCATCGGGTTTCTGTTTGAGAAGCCTGGCCTCGGCCAGGCTTCGTGCTATCTGAGACCCTGAACCAACAGGGTCTTTCAACCTGGATATCTTGATGCGCAGTCCTTATTGGTTGTTCCTGGTCCTGCTTCTGCTGCTGGGCGGCCTGCAATACCGTTTGTGGGTAGGCAATGGCAGCCTGGCGCAGGTGGCCGAGCTCAAGCAGCAGATTGACGAGCAGCATGCCGAGAACGAGCGGCTGCTGGAGCGTAACCGTGTGCTCGACGCCGAAGTACTGGAGTTGAAAAAAGGCATGGAAACCGTCGAAGAACGTGCCCGCCACGAGCTTGGCATGGTCAAGGAAGGCGAAACCCTCTTTCAGTTGCCACAGAAATGAGTGAGCGCTTGCCGGCCTTCTGGGCCGTGATCCCTGCGGCGGGAGTGGGCGCCCGCATGGCTGCCGATCGCCCCAAGCAATACCTGTCGTTGGCGGGGCAGACCATCATCGAGCACAGCCTGGCGTGTTTTCTCGATCACCCCGCCCTCAAGGGGGTCGTGGTCAGCATCGCTGAACATGACCCTTACTGGCCCGGCCTTGGGTGCGCCAGCGACCCGCGCATCCGCCGGGCTGCCGGGGGGCGCGAGCGTGCTGACTCGGTACTCAATGCCTTGCTGCTGTTGCACGCTCAGGGCGCGCAAGATGATGACTGGGTGTTGGTGCACGATGCGGCGCGGCCCAACCTGGCACGCAGTGACCTGGACAAGCTGCTGGCCGAATTGGCAGATGATCCGGTGGGCGGCCTGTTGGCGGTACCTGCTCGCGATACGCTCAAAAAATCCGACGGCCATGGGCGCGTCAGCGCCACGGTTGACCGCAGCACCATCTGGCAAGCCTATACGCCGCAGATGTTCCGTTTAGGGGCGCTGCATCGGGCGCTGGCCGAGTGCCTGGTCTCGGATGTGGTGGTGACCGATGAGGCGTCGGCCATCGAATGGTCCGGTCAGTCGCCACGGCTGATCGAAGGCCGCAGTGACAACCTCAAGGTTACGCGCCCCGAAGACCTGGAGTGGCTGCGCCAACGCTGGAATGGGCGGCGTTGACAGGGCCCCGTTCAACTCCCCGGTGATTGAGTCAGGCTCCCACCACCCGCCATTCTGACTGAGCGCCGGTCATGCCCGGTACTCAGGCAGACCTGCCAAGCCCTCTTTCAGATAGTCCACCAGGCGCCGCACCTTGGGCGACAAATGCCGCTGTTGCGGGTACAAGGCCCATACTGCCGTATTGGGGGGTTGGTGGGCTTGCAGCAGCGGGACCAATGCGCCGCTGTGCAGGTGTTCGAGCACGTAGTAATCCGGCAGTTGGCATAAACCGATGCCCTGGAGCGCCGCATCCAGCACCGCCTGGCCGCTGTTGCACCGCCAGTTGCCCTGAACACGCTGGCTGATTTCACGCCCCTCCATTTGCAATGCCCATACATCCGAGCTGCCTATCAGGCAGTTGTGCCTGGCCAGTTCCGACAGGCTGTGGGGCCTGCCATAGCGCGCCAGGTAGCCCGGCGAGGCGCACACGTACATGCGCCGGGGCGCAAGGCGCGTCGCGATCAGGCGCGAGTCGGCCAGGCGACCGAGGCGGATGGCCAGGTCCATGCCTTCGTGCAGCAGGTCCAGGGTCTGGTTGCTCAGTTCGACGTCCACCCTCAACTGCGGGTACAACACCATGAAACGGGTCACCAACGGCACGATGAAGCGCTCGCCGTAGGCCACGGCGCACGTCATGCGCAGCAGCCCCTTGGGCTCGCTGGCCAGGTCGCCCATTGCCCGCAGCGCTTCCTCACGCCCATCCTGCAGGCGCTGGCAGTGCTGCAAGAACGTCTGTCCGGCCTCGCTGAGCGTAACCCTTCGCGTGCTGCGGTACAGCAAACGCGTCTGCACGCGTTCTTCCAGGCGCGCTATCTGCCGGCTCACATGGGACGAGGATACGCCCAGCCGTTCAGCGGCCGCCGTGAACTGCCCCAACTCGGCCACCGCCACGAACTCATCGATGCCCTCCCAGCGGTTGCTCATGATTATCCCTGTACAGCAATAATGTTTTGTCTTTCACCCGATTATTCAGCAATTGCGGGTGAATTACACTGTCTGCCGATTTCATTGACCTGTCTGGAGCCCCTGCGATGATCAAGTCCCGCGCTGCCGTAGCATTCGAAGCCAAGAAACCCTTGGAAATCGTTGAAGTCGATGTGGCCATGCCCAAGGCTGGCGAGGTATTGCTGCGCGTGGTCGCCAGCGGCGTGTGCCACACCGATGCCTATACCTTGTCCGGTGCTGACCCCGAAGGCATCTTCCCGTCCATCCTCGGCCACGAAGGCGGTGCCATCGTCGAAGCCGTGGGCGAGGGCGTGACCTCGGTGGCGGTGGGTGATCATGTGATTCCGCTGTACACGCCCGAGTGTGGCAAGTGCAAATTCTGCCTGTCTGGCAAGACCAACCTGTGCCAGGCCATCCGTGCCACCCAAGGCAAGGGCCTGATGCCCGACGGCACCACGCGCTTCTCCTACAAGGGTCAGCAGCTGTTCCACTACATGGGCACCTCGACGTTCTCCGAATACACCGTATTGCCGGAAATCTCGGTGGCCAAGATCCAGAAAGAAGCGCCGCTGGAGAAGGTCTGCCTGCTGGGTTGCGGCGTGACCACGGGTATTGGCGCCGTGCTGAACACCGCCAAGGTGCAGCCGGGTGATACCGTCGCCGTCTTCGGCCTGGGCGGCATCGGCCTGTCGGCCATCATTGGTGCAGTCAAGGCCAAGGCTTCGCGCATCATCGCCATCGACATCAACCCGGCCAAGTTCGAAATCGCTCGCCAGCTGGGCGCTACCGATTGCATCAACCCCAAGGAGTACGATCGCCCCATCCAGGAAGTGATCGTCGACCTTACCGACGGCGGCGTGGACTTCTCCTTCGAGTGCATCGGCAACGTGCAACTGATGCGTGCGGCCCTGGAGTGCTGCCACAAGGGCTGGGGCGAGTCGGTCATCATCGGTGTCGCTGGCGCCGGTCAGGAAATCGCCACCCGGCCATTCCAACTGGTCACCGGACGCGTCTGGCGCGGTTCGGCGTTCGGCGGCGTGCGTGGCCGCAGCGAACTGCCTAGCTACGTGGAAATGTCCGAGAAGGGCGAGATTCCGCTGGATACCTTCATCACCCACACCATGGGCCTGGAGGACATCAACAAGGCCTTCGACCTGATGCACGAAGGCAAGAGCATTCGCAGCGTCATCCACTTCTGAGGCTTGCCATGACCCTGGACAATATTTCCTGCCAGAAGAGCTTCGGCGGCTGGCACAAGCGTTACCGCCACACCTCCAAGGTGCTGGGTTGCGACATGGTCTTCGCCGTCTACCTGCCACCCCAGGCCGAGCAGGGCGAAAAGCTGCCGGTCCTGTACTGGCTCAGCGGGTTGACCTGCAACGACGAGAACTTCATGCAGAAAGCCGGCGCCCAGCGCCTGGCCGCAGAGCTGGGGCTGATCATCGTGGCGCCCGATACCAGCCCTCGCGGCGAGCAGGTACCCGGTGATCCCGACGGTGCCTGGGACTTTGGCCTGGGTGCTGGCTTCTACCTCAATGCCACGCAGCAACCCTGGGCTCAGCACTACCGCATGCACGACTACGTGGTGCAGGAGCTGCCAGCCCTGATCGAGGCGCATTTCCCGGCCTCCGGCGAGCGCAGCATCAGTGGGCATTCCATGGGCGGGCACGGCGCCCTGGTCTGCGCATTGCGCAACCCAGGCCGCTATCGCTCGGTGTCGGCGTTTTCGCCGATCTGCAACCCGATGGATTGCCCTTGGGGCGAAAAGGCCTTCAGCCGCTACCTGGGTGAAGAGCGCACGCGCTGGCGTGAGTGGGATGCCAGCGTGTTGCTGGCCGAAACCCCGTCGGGGCAGTGCCCTGCGTTGCTGGTGGACCAGGGCGATCGCGACGACTTCCTCGAAAAGCAGCTCAAGCCCGAAGCCCTGGAGCAGGCGGCGCGCAAAGGCGGTCATGAGCTGACCCTGCGTCTGCAACCGGGCTACGATCACAGCTACTACTTCATCGCCAGCTTCATCGAGGAACACCTGCGCCATCACGCGGTGGTTTTGGGCCGGGTGTAGCCGCAGGGCAGCCAGCCGGCGACGTTGGCCGGCTCTGCACCTTGGCGTTGCAAATGCAGGTAGAATCACGCCCTGACTCATTCAGGGCGTTTTCTTATGCGTATTGGCCACGGCTACGATGTGCACCGGTTTTGCGACGGTGATTTCATTACCCTGGGCGGGGTGCGTATCCCCCACAAGTACGGCCTGCTGGCCCATTCCGATGGTGACGTGCTGCTGCATGCCCTGAGCGACGCATTGCTCGGCGCCGCCGCGCTGGGTGATATCGGCAAGCACTTCCCCGACACCGACCCGCAGTTCAAGGGCGCCGACAGCCGCGTGCTGCTGCGTCATGTGCTGGATGTCGTTCGGGCCAAGGGCTGGCAAGTCGGCAACGTCGACGCCACCATCATTGCCCAGGCGCCGAAGATGGCACCCCACATCGAGGTCATGCGCCAGCGCATCGCCGACGACCTCAAAGTGGGCCTGGACCAGGTCAACGTCAAGGCCACCACCACCGAAAAGCTCGGCTTCGCCGGGCGCGAGGAGGGGATCGCCGTGCATGCGGTTGCCCTGTTGCTGCCAGCATGACCGAATTGGATCTGTTGGGCCCACAGGCATCGGGGCAAGCGCTCGGTACGGCTGTGCTCAAGGCCGTTGCCGAAGATTTTCAGGTCGACGAAGTGCTTGATATCCCGCTGTCTGGCCAGGGCGAGCACCTGTGGCTATGGGTGGAAAAGCGTGAGCTCAATACCGAGGAAGCGGCCCGCCGGCTTGCAAGGGCCGCGGGGGTGCCTGCGCGCGCGATCAGCTACGCCGGGCTCAAGGACCGCCAGGCCTTGACCCGCCAGTGGTTCAGCCTGCATTTGCCGGGCAAGGCCGACCCCGACCTGTCGCGGGCCGAGGATGCCAATCTGCGCGTCCTCAAGCAGATGCGCCACCAGCGCAAGTTGCAGCGCGGCGCGCATTCGTCCAATGGCTTCACGCTGCGCCTGACCCAGCTGGCAGCCGATCATCAGGCAGTCGACGCGCGCCTGGCCCAGCTCAAAGCCAACGGCGTGCCCAATTACTTCGGTACCCAGCGCTTCGGGCATGCCGGCGGCAATGTGCATGACGCCCTGGCCTGGGCCGAGCGCCAGGCCTTGCCTGAGCAACGTAACGTTCGCTCGCGCCTGCTTTCAGCCGGTCGCAGCTACCTGTTCAACCAGGTCCTGGCCGCACGGGTAGCCGATGGCAGCTGGGCCAGTGCGCAAGTGGGCGATCTGCTGGCATTCACCGACAGCCGCAGCTTTTTTCCGGCTGCTGAAGCTGAATGCGCTGATCCTCGCCTGGCCGTTCTCGACCTGCACCCTACAGGCCCCCTGTGGGGCGAGGGCGATTCGCCAGCCAGCGGTCGAACCCGGGCATTGGAAAATTCGGTCGGTGCTGCCCAGCCCGCGCTGTGCCAGTGGTTGGCAAAGGCGGGCATGGATCACGAACGGCGTATTCTGCGGCTCCCTATTGCTGGCCTTACGTGGCATTATCCCGAGCCTGATATCCTGCAACTGGAATTCGTCCTTCCGGCCGGATGCTTCGCCACCGTCGTGGTGCGCGAGGTGGTGGATCTGGTGTCGGCAGGGCAGACGGACAGCCCATGCGTATTCTGATTTCGAACGACGACGGTGTGACCGCACCAGGCATCGCCGCGCTGCACGCTGCGCTTGCCGATTACGCGCAGTGCGCGGTCATTGCACCTGACCAAGACAAGAGCGGCGCCGGCAGCTCGCTGACGTTGGACCGGCCGCTGCATCCGCAGACGCTGGCCAACGGCTTCATCAGCCTCAATGGTACGCCGACCGACTGCGTGCACCTGGGGCTCAACGGGCTGTTGCCGTATACGCCAGACATGGTCGTGTCGGGCATCAACCTGGGGGCCAACCTGGGCGATGACGTGCTGTACTCGGGCACCGTGGCCGCTGCGCTGGAGGGTCGTTTCCTGGGCGGTACGTCGCTGGCGTTCTCACTGCTTTCGCGCCAACCGGACAACCTTCCCGCCGCGGCTCATATTGCCCGTCGCCTGGTCGAGGCACAGTCGCGCCTGACGCTGCCGCCGCGCACCGTGCTCAATGTCAACATACCCAACCTGCCGCTCGAGCGCATTCGTGGCATCCAGCTGACGCGACTCGGCCATCGGGCGCGGGCCGCGGCACCCACCAAAGTGGTCAACCCGCGTGGTAAGGAAGGTTACTGGATCGCAGTCGCCGGCGATGCAGAGGACGGCGGCCCGGGCACTGACTTCCATGCCGTGATGCAAGGCTACGTTTCCATCACCCCGTTGCAGCTCGACCGCACCTTCAACGACGCTTTCGAGCAGCTCGATGGCTGGCTGGAGGGCTTGCTTTGATGCGTGAGGACGATATGTTGCGTCGGGGCATCGGCATGACGTCCCAGCGCACCCGCGAGCGCCTGATCCAGCGGCTGTGCGAGGAGGGCGTGTCCAGCCCCCAGGTGCTCGATGTGATTCGCCGCACGCCACGCCATCTGTTCGTGGACGAGGCACTGGCCCATCGCGCCTATGAAGATACCGCGCTGCCCATCGGCCACAACCAGACCATCTCGCAACCGTTCATGGTGGCGCACATGAGCGAATTGCTGCTCGAGGCGGGTCCGCTGGATAAAGTCCTGGAGATCGGCACCGGTTCTGGCTACCAGACCGCCGTGCTGGCGCAACTGGTCGAGCGGGTGTTCTCGGTCGAGCGCATCAAGGTCTTGCAGGACCGCGCCAAGGAACGCCTGGTGGAGCTGAACCTGCGCAACGTGGTGTTTCGGTGGGGCGATGGGTGTGAGGGGTGGCCGGCACTGGCCCCCTACAATGGCATCATCGTGACCGCCGTTGCTTCGGAAGTGCCCCAGGCGCTGCTCGACCAACTGGCGCCGGGCGGGCGGATGGTGATTCCAGTGGGTTCACCCGGTGAAGTGCAGCAGCTGATGCTCATCGTCCGAGAAGAGCATGGGTTTTCACGCCGTGTGCTTGGGGCGGTACGCTTCGTGCCTCTGCTCAATGGGCCGGTAACCTGATTCATCGGGGCATCGACGGGCTATTTTTGCACCTGCGTCGAATTCTTGCAGGATCGACCTGTCTATCTGGCGGTGCACGCACGTTGCGCAAGTGTGTTGCAGCCGCCTGCCAAGACTGGCGAGCTTCGTTATAATTGCAACAATATTGCATTCATGTCTTGAAACGTTTTCGGCACCATGAGGGGAGCGCGGGTGGGTCACACAGTCTTTCGGCAGCGCAAGGACAGCTCGGGTCTCAGGCTCCTGGTGCTGGTACTGGCCATGGGCACACTGTTGGTGGGGTGCTCGAGCTCCGGCAGCAACAATGCGCGTGTCGTCGACCGCAACAGCAGCGCGCCCAAACGGCCTACCGTGACCTCCGGTCAGTATGTGGTCAAGCCAGGCGATACGCTGTTCTCCATCGCGTTTCGCTATGGCTGGGACTACAAGGAGTTGGCGGCCCGCAACGGTATCGCCCCGCCGTATACCATTCGCCCTGGCCAGCCGATTCGCTTCAGTAGCGGGGCCTCGGGCAGCACCACCGTAGTGGCCAGCCCGTCCTCGTCCAGCCGAACCACGGTCACCCGCCGTCCTGTAGGTGCCACGGCCTCTACTCCTGCCACGACCACCAAGACCGTCACCACATCCAGCTCGGCGAGCACGCCGGTAGTCGCTACCGTGCCTGCCGCCGAACGTGCGGCCGGTGGCTGGACCTGGCCGGCGAACGGGGTTTTGATCGGCAAATTTGCTTCAAACGGTAGTTTGAATAAAGGCATTGATATCGCCGGTGATTTGGGACAGCCTGTTTTTGCTGCGGCCAGTGGATCAGTGGTGTACGCCGGGAGTGGTTTGAGGGGCTACGGCGAGCTGATCATCATCAAGCACAGCGATACCTATGTCAGTGCCTACGGCCACAACCGCAGGCTCTTGGTACGGGAGGGGCAGCAGGTCAAGGCAGGGCAGTCGATTGCTGAAATGGGGTCTACAGGCACAGATCGGGTGAAGTTGCATTTCGAAATTCGCCGTCAGGGCAAACCCGTCGATCCGCTCCAGTTCCTGCCACGCCGTTGATTGTTGTTTCCGGTCTGTTCCGCTGACATGGAGGGGACAGGCTCCAGCGCTGCCAAGGAGAAAGGCGCCGCTTGAGTCTGAGTTCGAACTCAGCAAAGGACTATAACAATGGCTCTCAGCAAAGAAGCGCCGGAGTTTGACATCGACGATGACGTCCTCCTCATGGAGACGGGCATCGTTTTGGAAACGGATGTGGTGTCAGACGAACCTGCTGTACCTTCGGTTCGGACCAGGGCCAAATCAGGCTCTTCACTTAAACACAAGTACATCGATTACAGCCGCGCCCTCGATGCGACTCAGTTGTACCTCAACGAGATTGGCTTTTCGCCTCTGCTTTCGCCGGAAGAAGAAGTGCATTTTGCGCGCTTGTCGCAAAAGGGCGACCCTGCCGGCCGCAAGCGCATGATCGAAAGCAATCTGCGCCTGGTGGTGAAAATCGCTCGCCGCTACGTGAACCGGGGGTTGTCATTGCTCGATCTGATCGAGGAGGGCAACCTTGGGCTGATTCGCGCAGTGGAGAAGTTCGATCCTGAGCGGGGCTTCCGTTTCTCGACCTATGCCACCTGGTGGATTCGGCAGACTATCGAGCGGGCGATCATGAACCAGACCCGCACCATTCGCCTCCCCATTCATGTGGTCAAGGAACTCAACGTTTACTTGCGCGCGGCGCGCGAACTGACCCAGAAGCTGGATCACGAGCCTTCGCCCGAAGAGATCGCCGCCTTGCTGGAGAAGCCGGTTGCCGAGGTCAAGCGCATGCTGGGTCTCAACGAGCGGGTGTCCTCCGTGGACGTGTCTCTGGGCCCTGACTCGGACAAGACGCTGCTCGACACCCTGACGGATGATCGCCCCACTGACCCGTTCGAGTTGCTGCAGGACGATGACCTGTCGCAGAGCATCGATCAGTGGCTCGGTGAGCTGACCGACAAGCAACGTGAAGTGGTGGTGCGTCGGTTCGGCTTGCGTGGACACGAAAGCAGTACGTTGGAGGACGTCGGTCTGGAAATCGGCCTGACCCGCGAGCGGGTGCGGCAGATACAGGTCGAGGGGCTCAAGCGCCTGCGTGAGATTCTGGAAAAGAACGGCTTATCCAGCGAATCGCTTTTTCGTTAGTCCCTGGTCTTACGCTGCGTACAGAAACGCCCCGATAAAAAGGGGCGTTTTTGCGTTTGGGGTTTGGGGAGCCGTGCTGTCGATCCGTTCTCTGCGGTGAGCGGTGCTCGGCCCGGTTTGCAGATTCACAGGCGTACTCAGCGATGTGCTCACCCTGACAGTTCGGCCTGTAAGCCTTTGCTTACTCGTTGCGTAAGCCTTTGAAGGGTGTGGCGGTAAATCATTGTCGTTTTCAAAAGCAACCTTTTCTTAAGTCATTGAAAAAGCTGAAGTATTTAGATGTGTGAAAGTTTGTAGGTCGCAACATTCTGTGAGGAGGACGCGTTGCACATCCTGCTCAGATCGCTAGTATTCGAACTGTGCACACGGACACGCACAGGCACTCAGGAAGAGCGCCAAGGACATCGCAAGAAGCGATTTCATCAGGACGATGTACAGGACAAGCAGGGACTACGGAAAAAAATGTGGGCGGGTCAAACCGCCCCTTTTTTTTGCCTTTTTTTCAGGATCTGAGCTTTTCGATTCCAGCGCCAGACTGCATGACGCTTGTGAACAGCTCTGCCAGAACCCGCGTGGCGGCGGCTACGTTTGCATGCAGGTTTTTCGCGCTAAACAAAAAGGCCCTTGCGGGCCTTTTCGTTTTTTCATGCGACGTTAACGCTGCAAGTCGGCAATCTTGCCTGGCTTGCCGTCCCACTCCTCAGCATCAGGAAGGGCATCCTTGCGCTCGGTGATGTTGGGCCAGATTTCAGCCAGTTCGGCGTTCAACTCGATGAAGTTCTCCATGCCCGATGGCACTTCGTCTTCCGAGAAAATGGCTTGTGCCGGGCACTCTGGTTCGCACAGTGCACAGTCGATGCACTCATCCGGGTGGATGACCAGGAAGTTCGGGCCTTCGTAGAAGCAGTCCACCGGACAGACTTCCACGCAGTCGGTGTATTTGCATTTGATGCAGTTGTCGGTGACGACGAAGGTCATTTCTAGTTCTCTCCTCAGGCGACGGCGGCGGCCCTTCCTCTCGGGCCGCGCGGTTTGCGGGTTTTGGCTGCAGGCCAGGCTAATAACCGTGCAGTACCAGCAAACCGCGGCGGATTCTACCAGCTTGTCATGGCTGCCGTTATAACAGGTTCTTTAGTTGATATAGCATTTCGATAGCTTGGCGCGGTGTCATGTCATCAAGCTGCAGCTTGCCCAGTTTCTCGATGGCTGGGTGAGGCAGGCTGGCGAACAGGTCGCTCTGGTGCGGCACTTGTGGTGCATCCTGCGCTTTTGTGACCTGAGTCGAGTCGTGCGGCAGGCTGGTGGTTTCCAGGCGTGACAGGTGCTCACGGGCGCGCTGGATGACCACCGCCGGTACACCTGCCAGTTGCGCAACCGCCAGGCCATAGCTCTGGCTCGCAGGCCCTGGCAGCACGTGGTGCAGGAACACGATACGGTCGTTGTGCTCCGTTGCATTGAGGTGCACGTTAGCCACCAGCGGCTCACTGTCGGGCAACACGGTCAGTTCGAAATAGTGGGTAGCGAACAAGGTGTAGGCCCGCAGGCGCGCCAGGCGTTCGGCTGCTGCCCAGGCCAGCGACAGGCCATCGAAGGTACTGGTGCCGCGGCCAACTTCGTCCATCAGCACCAGGCTGCGGTCGGTTGCGTTGTGCAGGATATTGGCGGTTTCGCTCATTTCCACCATGAAGGTGGAGCGCCCGCCTGCCAAATCGTCGCTCGAGCCAATGCGGGTGAAGATGCGGTCGACCACCGACAGCTCGCAGCGCGCTGCTGGAACGAAGCTGCCGATGTGCGCCATCAGCACGATCAGTGCGGTCTGGCGCATGTACGTGGACTTACCACCCATGTTCGGCCCGGTGATGATCAGCATCCGGGTACTGTCGTCCAGGCCCAGGTCGTTGGCCACGAACGGCGTGGTGAGCACCTGCTCGACCACCGGGTGACGCCCCTGCTCGATGCGCAGGCACGGCTCGTCGACGAAGCGTGGGCAGTTCAGGTCCAGGTTCAGGGCACGCTCTGCCAGGTTGCTGAGCACGTCCAGTTCGGCCAGGGCGGCGGCACTGTCCTGCAGTGGCGCCAAGTGGCTGATCAAGGTCTCCAGCAGCGCGTCGTAGAGCATCTTTTCCCGGGCCAGGGCGCGGCTCTTGGCCGACAGCGCCTTGTCCTCGAATGCCTTGAGTTCCGGCGTGATGAAACGCTCGGCGCCCTTGAGGGTCTGCCGGCGGATGTAGTCGACCGGCGCCTGCTCGGCCTGCTTGGAAGGCAGCTCGATGAAATAGCCATGCACACGGTTGTAGCCGACCTTGAGGTTGGCAAGGCCGGTGCGCGCCTTCTCACGCGCCTCGAGGTCGATCAGGAACTGCCCGGCGTTCTCGCTGATGGCCAGTAGCTCGTCGAGCTCGCTGTCGTAGCCGGTCTTGAGCACGCCTCCATCACGGATCACGGCAGGCGGGTTGTCGACCACCGCACGCTCCAGCAGGCTGGCCAGCTCCGGGTAGGTGCCGGTGATCGCGGCCAGGCGTGCCAGGTGCGGCGCCTCGAGCTCGGTCATTGCATTCTGCAGCTCGGGCAGGGCGCCCAGTGCGTCTCGCAACCGCGCCAGGTCGCGTGGGCGGGCGTTGCGCAAGCCGATACGGGCCAGGATGCGCTCGATATCGCCGATTTCCTTGAGCTGGGGTTGCAGCTTTTCGAACCGGTAGCTGTCGAGCAGGCAGCGGATCGAATCCTGGCGGGCCTGTATGACCTTGAGGTCGCGCAGCGGACGGTTCAGCCAGCGGCTCAGCAGGCGGCTGGCCATGGCCGTCTGGCAGCGATCGACGACCGATTGCAGGGTATTGTCACGCCCACCTGCCAGGTTGACGTCCAGCTCCAGGTTGCGACGGCTGGCCCCGTCGAGGATGACGGTGTCGTCCAGGCGCTCGTGACGCAGGCTGCGCAAGTGCGGCAGGGCCGTACGCTGGGTTTCCTTGGCATAGGCCAGCAGGCAGCCGGCGGCGCCGATGGCCAGGGTCAGCTTGTCACAGCCAAAGCCCTTGAGGTCCTTGGTGGCAAATTGTTGGCAGAGCGCTTTGCGCGCCGAGTCGCGGTCAAAGTCCCAGGGCGCTCGGCGACGCGCACCGGGGCGTTTCTCGGCAGGCAGGTCGCGTGGCCAGTCATCCGGGATGAGCAGCTCGACCGGGTTGAGGCGGTCCAGTTCAGCCAGCAGGGTTTCCCAGCCTTTGATCTCCTGGACGCCGAAGTGACCGCTGGTGATGTCGAGCACGGCCAGGCCAAACAGGCGCTCGTCGCCCAGCAGCGCTGCGATCAGGTTGTCACGGCGCTCATCGAGCAGCGCTTCGTCGCTGACGGTACCTGGCGTGATGATGCGCACGACCTGGCGCTCGACCGGCCCCTTGCTGGTGGCCGGGTCGCCGATCTGCTCGCAGATGACCACCGATTCGCCCAGCTTGACCAGCTTGGCTAGGTAACCCTCGAGGGAATGAAACGGCACCCCGCACATGGGAATGGACTGGCCGGCGGACTGCCCGCGCGCGGTCAGGGTGATGTCCAGCAGGCTGGCGGCCTTTTTCGCATCTTCATAGAAGATCTCGTAGAAGTCGCCCATGCGATAGAACATCAGCTGGTCCGGATGCTGGTTTTTCAGCTTCCAGTACTGCTGCATCATTGGGGTATGTGCGGAGAGATCGGACATGGTCGGCCTTACAGCGGGTGATCTGGTTGGCAAGGGTAAACCGGCAATGGTACAGGCTTTTTCGGTGCGATGCAGGCGCCGAACGCCGTGCCTGCCCACCATGGGTGCCGCGCCAGGGGCTTGGAAAACCTGAACGTTTGCCGGGCAAGCTTCTCTATTGGGGTGATAGGGTAGTAGTCAGTCTACAAGGAGCCCTCGCATGGACCCGATTACCACACTCGCCACTCGCCTGGGTGACCACCTTCAACGCCTGGGGGCGCATGTGAGCACCGCCGAATCCTGTACCGGCGGCGGCATTGCCGAGGCCATTACCCGGATTGCCGGCAGCTCGGCCTGGTTCGAAGCCGGCTACGTGACCTATTCCAACCGGCAAAAAACGCGTCAGCTCGGGGTGCCCGAAGCGTTGTTCGGGCAGGTGGGCGCCGTAAGTCAGGAGGTGGTCGAGGCCATGGTCAAGGGCGCGCAGCTGGCCAGCGGCGCCCGCTTTGCCGTGGCGGTCAGCGGAGTGGCCGGCCCCGGCGGCGGTTCGGCCGACAAGCCCGTGGGGACTGTATGGTTGGCCTGGAGCGATGGCCAGCAGGTCGTCAGCGAGCGTCGTCAGTTCGACGGCGACCGCGAGGCCGTGCGGCGCCAGACCGTCATCGCCGCCTTAGAAGGCTTGTTACAGCTTGGCATCGGTTAAATCGAAATCGGGGGTTTGCTCGAACGCTCGCCTGTGGAATAATACTGGCTACTTATACAGTTATCCGGCCATCAGGGCCAAGTCGAACACGTGAGGATTTCAATGGACGACAACAAGAAGCGCGCCTTGGCTGCGGCCCTGGGTCAAATCGAACGTCAATTCGGTAAGGGCGCGGTCATGCGCATGGGCGACCATGAGCGCCAAGCCATCCCTTCCATTTCCACCGGCTCTCTGGGGCTGGACATCGCCCTGGGTATCGGCGGTCTGCCAAAAGGCCGTATCGTCGAAATCTACGGCCCGGAATCGTCAGGTAAAACCACGCTCACGCTCTCGGTCATCGCCGAAGCCCAGAAAAGTGGCGCCACCTGTGCGTTCGTCGATGCCGAGCATGCTCTTGATCCGGAGTACGCTGGCAAACTGGGCGTCAACGTAGACGACCTGCTGGTTTCGCAGCCTGACACGGGTGAGCAGGCGCTGGAAATTACCGACATGTTGGTACGGTCCAACGCGGTCGACGTCATCATCGTCGACTCCGTGGCGGCGCTGGTACCCAAGGCTGAAATCGAAGGCGAAATGGGTGACATGCACGTGGGCTTGCAGGCTCGTCTGATGTCCCAGGCGCTGCGCAAGATCACCGGTAACATCAAGAACGCCAACTGCCTGGTTATCTTCATCAACCAGATCCGTATGAAGATCGGCGTGATGTTCGGTAGTCCGGAAACCACCACCGGCGGCAACGCACTTAAGTTCTATGCCTCGGTTCGCCTGGACATCCGCCGCACCGGTGCAGTCAAGGAAGGCGACGAGGTGGTGGGTAGTGAAACCCGCGTCAAGATCGTCAAGAACAAGGTGGCGCCACCGTTCCGTCAAGCGGAATTCCAGATTCTGTACGGCAAGGGTATCTACCGTAACGGTGAAATCATCGACCTGGGCGTGTCTCAGGGCCTGGTCGAGAAATCGGGCGCCTGGTACAGCTACCAAGGCAACAAGATCGGTCAGGGCAAGGCGAATGCTGCCAAGTACCTGCATGAGAATCCCGCTATCGGTAGCGAAATCGAGAAGCAGATCCGCGACAAGCTGCTCAATGCCGGTGCTGTAGCCGCTGCTGCCAAGGCTGCAGCCGCACAGGCCGATGCGGGTGACGTGGCCGAAGCCGAAGCTGGCTATTGATCACGCGACCGTAGCCGAACATGCCTGCCGTACTCGACACTCCCGTCGCCATTCGGCGGGCAGCCATGGACCTGCTTGCGCGACGTGAGCATGGTCGCGTGGAATTGACCCGCAAGTTACTTCAGCGCGGGGCGTTGCAGACGCTGATCGAGCCTGAGCTCGATCGGCTGAGCGACGAAGGCTTGCTGAGTGAAGCTCGTTATCTGGAAAGCTTCATTCGCTATCGATCCAGTTCAGGTTATGGCCCTGCCCGAATCCGTGAGGAGCTCGGGCAGCGCGGCTTGGCGCGTGGTGATATCGACGCGGCGCTTCGCGAGAGTCAAATTGACTGGGGCGAGCGGCTGTTTGAAGTATGGCAGCGCAAATATGCCGGGCAACGCCCTGAAGACCCCAAGGCGCGTGCGCAGCAAATGCGTTTCCTCGCCTATCGCGGTTTCCCCATGGACATGATTGGCAGGCTGCTTAGTGGTCGAGGCTGGGACGACTGAGCGCACAGCCTGCGCCTAGGATAGATCCGGCAAACGCTGTTCAAGGCAGGTCGGTGGCGCAACAGCCCAATGTTGCGGCAGATTGATGAAGTCCACCAGCTCTCGCAGTCGGCCTTGATCACGGCCGGTAAAAGCGAAGCTCAGGCGTGTCAGGTGCCCAAAATCCCCGGTCTCGTTTTCGACATTGCTGTCAGGCGTTTGCTCGAAGCTGCCGCTCAGGCAGAGATCACTAAACCGCTCGCCAATTGCGTGCAACGCTTCGGGCGTGAGTGGCCGGTGCATGCGCAGGACGAACTGGCGTTTCAGCCAGCGGCTGGAGTGGTAGTTTCGGTAAAACTGATTGATTTCCTCGACAGCTTCGTCAGCACTGTGCACCAGGCGCAGCAGCTTGAGGTCGCCTGGGAGGATGTAGCGGTTGTCTTGCAACTGATGGCGAATGAACGTCAGGCAGTCCTGCCAGAAAGTACCCTGCGGCGAGTCCAACAGCACCACCGGTACCAGCGGGCTCTTGCCTGTCTGGATAAGCGTCAGCACTTCCAGTGCCTCATCGAGCGTACCGAACCCTCCGGGGCACAACACCAGCGCGTCTGCTTCCTTGACGAAAAACAACTTGCGAATGAAAAAGAAGTGAAACGACAGCAGCTTGTCGGTGCCGTCTATCGTTGGGTTGGCATGTTGCTCGAAGGGCAGGGTGATGTTGAAGCCAAGGCTGTTGTCGGCGCCTGAACCTTCATGGGCGGCGGCCATGATACCGCCACCACCCCCGGTGATGACCATCAGGTCCGAGCGGGCCAGCGCAGCACCCAGCTCACGGGCTAGGGCATACATGGGGTGCTCCAGCGGCGTACGCGCCGAGCCGAAGACGGTGACCTTGCGGCGATGCTTGTGGCGACGCAGTGCGCGAAAGGACTGGTCGAGTTCGCGCAGTGCTTGCAGGGTGATCTTGGTGCTCCAGCGGTCGGCATCGTCATGGGCCATGCGCAGGACCGTCAGCATCATGTCGCGATAGAGGGGCAGGTTGGGGCTATCGGGGGCTACGCGTTCGAGTTGCGCGTCGATGTAGCTCAGGTCGATGTCATGATCGCGGAAGTGGCTGGAAAGCAGGTCATTCGATTGATAGGGCATGCAACTTCTCCTTCTGCACCTTATCAATCTAGCCCTTTAGCACCGGTCACGCCCAGCCCGTATCAGGGCGTCGGGCGCATGAGGGCGCCCGAACGGGGCTTGAGCGGTATTCGAAGATTTACTTCTTCTTGTTACCGGCATCGCAGCTGGCGCTGTCGAAGGCCTGATCCATCAACGGCTGATTGGTCTTGTAGACCGTGAAGCGGTACACCATCACTGCGCCCTTGGACATCAGGTTGCGGAACCCGCTGTTGCGGCAAACGCTGTCGCCCAACTGGCTACGCACCTGCTCAGGGTTGGCCTGCATGCGCGCAGCATGGTCGGCGCGTACGCTGAGATGATTGATCAGGGCCTTGCCTTCGACGGTATAGCCTTGGTCGAGAATGTCTTCGTTGATGGCGCGGGGTGTGCCGACGCTGCTTTCCTTGGCAACCTTTTGCAGCATCGTGTTCAGGTCATAGTCCTGCTTGGAAGCCGCCTGGGCTGCAAGTGGCAATGCGAGCAGCAAGCTCAGGGCGGGGGCGATAAGGCGCAGCATGGATCTCTCCTGGTTCGGTGACTGGCGCTTGGACAGGCAAGGACAGGCGGCGTTCCGTAATCGCTGCCGCCCGTATGGCGCTTGAAATCGCGAGTATAGGGGCGCACTGGTCGTCTGCACAGCAACTGGCCAGCATTCTGGTAAACTGCCGGCCGTTTTCAATCGAGCAATTGCTGTGACTGCCACCTCTCTTCTGCACCGCGTGCCGGCATGAGTCATGCCGTCGCACGGCTGCGCGCCGAACGCCTGGCACGCAGCAACAAACCCTTCGTCGCACGCGGCTCACGTGCCGAGCGTTGCCCGGGCTGCCGGGTCATCGCCACGCATTGCCTGTGTGACTGGAAGCCCAGTGTCAGTGCCGAGTCGGGCATCTGCCTGTTGATGCACGATACCGAGCCGCTCAAGCCAACCAACACCGGCTGGCTCATCGCTGACCTGATCGAAGACACATCAGCCTTCGGCTGGCTGCGAACCTCGGTAAACGAAGGCTTGCTGGCATTGCTCGATGACCCGCAATGGCAGCCGTACATCGTGTTCCCGGGTGAATTCGTGGCGCCGGAGCGCGTCGTGACGGACGTGGTGCGCTCGCCTGAGAAGCGGCCATTGTTCATCCTGCTCGACGCCACCTGGACCGAGGCGCGCAAGATGTTCCGCAAAAGTCCGTACCTGGAGCGTTTTCCGGTGCTGAGCCTGCAGCCCGAGCAGATGTCGCGCTACCGCCTGCGCCGCTCGCGGCGCGATGACCACTTCTGCACGGCGGAAGTAGCCGCGATGTGCCTGGACCTGGCTGGGGACCACCTCGCCTCACAGGCACTGGATGCCTATCTGGACGTCTTCAGCTTGCACTACCTCAGTGGCAAGCGTCGCCTGCCTCTGGATGAGCAGGATGCTGTTCACCAGCGCCTGCATACCTTCCTATAGTCCAAGGGGCAGCCTACCGGCTTTGGTTCATAATGGCCGGCATGCCGCCGAGGCGGGTTGAACGACTGGCAGGCTGGCTTGACCTTTGCCGTTGCCGCTCGGCATCCTTGGCGCCGATTCCCGCCAACGTGCCCGTGTCGACGGGCCCTTGGTACAGAACAGGATCCTTAGATCGATGGCCACATATGAAATCCTGATTGCCGATGACCACCCGCTGTTTCGCGGTGCACTGCGCCAGGCCGTAACCCTGGGCATGGGCCCGGACGTGCGCCTGGTGGAAGTGGCAAGTATCGCCGAGCTGGAAAACCGCCTGAGCGAGAAGGCAGACTGGGACCTGGTGCTGCTGGACCTGAACATGCCGGGTGCCTATGGTTTTTCCGGATTGGTCCTGCTGCGCGGGCAGTACCCGCAGATACCGGTGGTGATGGTTTCGGCGCAGGAGGAGGCTGCGGTCGTGGTCAAGTCCCGCGAGTTCGGCGCCAGCGGGTTCATTCCCAAATCGAGCACCCTTGAAGTGATTCAGGATGCGGTGCGCAAAGTGCTCGATGGCGACGTGTGGTGGCCACCGCAGGCGTTCGAGAAGGTCGATGTGCCTGCCGAAGCGAAGGCTGCCAGCGAAGGCCTCGCTAGCCTCACGCCGCAGCAGTTTCGGGTGCTGACCATGGTCTGCGAGGGCTTGCTTAACAAGCAGATCGCCTACGAGCTGAGTGTGTCCGAAGCTACCATCAAGGCCCATGTGACGGCCATTTTCCGCAAACTGGGCGTGCGCACGCGCACCCAGGCCGCTTTGTTGCTGCAACAACTTGAATCGGTTGCCAGCACCTGACTGTACGTGGCTTCACGCTTTTTTGACCCTTGCCAGCCTAGTCTGCCGGCCTTTTTGTAGCTAAGCGAACCTCATGACGCCATCACCTTTCAAGGGCCAGACTGGCCTGAAACGAATCCTCAACGCCGCAGGCTATTCCCTGGACGGGCTGCGCGCCGCCTTCAAGGGCGAGGCTGCGTTCCGCCAGCTGGTGCTGCTCAACGTCGTGCTGGTGCCTGTTGCATTCTGGTTGCCGGTAAGCCGTGCGGAGCGGGCGATCATGATCGCGGTGTGCCTGCTTGGACTGATCGTCGAGCTGTTCAATTCGGCGGTGGAGGCGGCGATCGATCGCATTTCTCTCGAACGCCACCCGTTGTCGAAAAACGCCAAGGACATGGGCAGCGCTGCCCAGCTGGTGTCGTTGTGCATGGTGGCGATCGTGTGGGGCGTGATCCTGCTGTAGAGCTGCACCGTGGGGCGCAGCGCCTGGACGGCTCAGGCGATGGGCGGCAGCACGATCTCGTCGCTGCGCGTGACGCCAGCTGTGAAGTGGCGACAGAGTTCCAGAAACTCGCGCATCGCCGAGGTCTGGTATTTCTGCTTGTGCCAGATGAAGTAGAACTGGCGCATCAAGTCCACCTCGGGTGTTTCCACTGCCACCAGGCTGCCTCGGCGAAAGGCATCGCGCAGGGCGAGGCGTGAAATGCATCCGATGCCCAGGCCCGATTCCACGGCGCGCTTGATGGCCTCGGTGTGCTCCAGTTCCAGGCGGATGTCCAGCTGTGCGCGGTGGTGCCGCATGGCCTGGTCGAACGTCAGGCGCGTGCCCGAGCCTTGCTCGCGCAGGATCCAGGCCTCACGGGCCAGCGTGGCGATGTCGGCGCGGCCCTGCCTGGCCAATGGATGTTGAGGGGCGCAGAACACCACCAGTTCATCCGCCACCCAAGGCTGCACCTCAAGGTCCGGATGATTGCAATCACCTTCGATCAGACCCAGGTCAATTTCGTGGTGGGCAACTTGCTGCACGATATGCACGGTATTTTGTACGTGCAGCTTCACCTGGCTTTCGGGATGTCGCTGCATGAAGCTGCCGATCAGCAGGGTTGCCAAGTAGTTGCCAATGGTGAGCGTAGCGCCCACGGCGAGGGAGCCGAAGCCTGACTTGCCGTTGAGCAGGTCCTCGATCTCCTTGGCCTGGTCCAGTAACGCCACAGCTTGTGGCAGCAACTGGTGACCCAAGGCATTGAGGCTCAGGCGCTTGCCCGCGCGGTCGAACAGCTGGCAACTGCTCTGGCGCTCAAGCTCGGTGATGGAGGTGCTGGCAGCCGACTGCGACAGCGCGAGCACGCTGGCAGCGCGTGAAACGCTCTGGTGCTGGGCGACGGCCACGAAGACCTGCAGTTGACGTAGTGTGAATCGCATATCGATATAACCGATAACACATATCTTGATAATCCAGTTAACAGATATTGTCGCTGCCCCTAAACTATCGCGCAACTCTGCGCCTCGTGCGCGCTGCGACTTTTTTCAGGAGCCCCATTAGATGAGCAACATGAACCACGAACGTGTCCTCAGTGTGCACCACTGGAACGACACGCTGTTCAGCTTCAAGTGCACCCGTGATCCGGGGCTGCGCTTCGAGAACGGTCAGTTCGTGATGATCGGCCTGCAGCAGGACTCCGGCCGTCCGCTCATGCGCGCCTACTCCATCGCCTCGCCGAACTGGGAGGAGCACCTGGAGTTCTTCAGCATCAAGGTGCCCGACGGCCCGCTGACCTCGCAGCTGCAGCACCTGAAGGAAGGCGATGAGATCATCATCAGCAAGAAGCCTACCGGTACGCTGGTGCTCGACGACCTCAACCCTGGCAAGCACTTGTACCTGCTCAGCACCGGCACTGGCCTGGCGCCGTTCATGAGCGTGATCCAGGACCCTGAAACCTACGAGCGTTTCGAGAAGGTGATCTTGGTCCACGGCGTGCGCTACGTGAACGAAGTGGCCTACCGTGAGTTCATCACAGAGCACTTGCCGCAGAACGAATTCTTCGGCGATGCCGTACGCGAAAAGCTGATCTATTACCCGACCGTTACCCGCGAGCCTTTCGAGAATCAGGGCCGTCTGACCGACCTGATGCGCAGCGGCAAGTTGTTCAGCGACATCGGCCTGCCGCCGATCAACCCGCAGGATGACCGCGCGATGATTTGCGGCAGCCCGAGCATGCTCGATGAGACCAGCGAAGTGCTGGACAGCTTCGGCCTGAAAATCTCCCCACGCATGCGCGAGCCGGGCGATTACCTGATCGAGCGAGCGTTCGTCGAGAAGTAAGGCGCGCTCAGCATGACCAGACGGTCCGTTGACCCCGCGTCAACGGACCGTTTTTTTGCCTGCTTCATCACTCAGGCCGCTATTCGACCCGCGTCTGGCCGCTGTAGACCAGCAGCTGCCTGCAACGTTTGCACAGGTACCGACGGCCTTGCCCTACCAGCGCATGCCGCTGCGCCGTGAACGCAAACTCGCTTTGCGGGCAGGGGCAGGGGCAGCGGTAGAGGTAGCGGGTCACCACGCGGCGCTTGACGGCGTAGTTGTGACAGCGCGCGGGCGGTAGTTCGTAGACGCCGCGCATGATCAACTGCCACTCCTGCCCGTGGGCCTGGATACCTTCGCCGAAGACCTGGTGTGCGACCAGGTGGGCGACCTCGTGCGCCACGGTCTGGCGCAGGAAGTCTTCGTGGTTCTCGCGGTAGAGCTGCAGGTTGAAACGCAGCTTGTTTTCGTGCAGGTGAGCGACCCCGGCTTTTTGCCCGCGCAGCTTGAAACTGATCTGCGGGCGGGGGAAGGCGCGATCGAAAAACCGTTCAGCTTGCTGATAGCAGGTTTCAACGCGTTGGATGAGCAGTTCGGGCATGGGGCAATGAATCCTCTTGCGGCCATTATGCCGCAGCGGCAGTGCGCTCACCCAGCCATTGGTCACACGGCGGGTTATTCGAGCGTGATCGCCCTGAAGTCTTTGTCGGAATGCCTACAGCCCTGCTGGAATTGTGCGTAAAATAGCCGGCTTTTGTCACACCTCGCGGATTCAAGCGCTATGGGCACCCTTTCGGTCAACCAGAACAAACTGCAAAAACGCCTGCGTCGTCTCGCCGGCGAAGCCATCACCGACTACAACATGATCGAGGATGGCGACAAGGTCATGGTCTGCCTGTCCGGCGGCAAGGACAGCTACACCATGCTCGATGTTCTGTTGCACCTGCAGAAGGTGGCGCCGATCTCGTTCCAGATCGTGGCGGTGAACATGGACCAGAAGCAGCCGGGCTTCCCCGAGCACGTGCTGCCGGCCTACCTCAAGGAACTGGGCGTCGAGTACCACATCGTCGAGAAGGACACTTACTCGGTGGTCAAGGAGCTGGTCCCGGAAGGCAAGACCACCTGCTCGCTCTGCTCGCGCCTGCGCCGCGGTACCTTGTACACCTTCGCCGATGAAATCGGCGCCACTAAGATGGCGCTGGGCCATCATCGTGACGACATCGTCGAAACATTCTTCCTCAACATGTTCTTCAACGGTGCTCTCAAAGGCATGCCGCCAAAACTGCGTGCCGACGACGGCCGTAACGTGGTGATCCGTCCGCTGGCCTATTGCAGCGAGAAAGATATCCAGGCGTACTCGGACATGAAGGCGTTCCCGATCATCCCTTGCAACCTGTGCGGCTCGCAGGAGAACCTGCAGCGTCAGGTGGTCAAGGACATGCTGGTCGAATGGGAGCGCAAGCACCCAGGTCGTACCGAAAGCATCTTCCGCGCCCTGCAGAATGTTGCGCCGTCGCAGTTGGCCGACCGCAATCTCTTCGATTTCACCAGCCTGACGATCGATGAAAACGCCACCCCGCGTTTTCTTGACGTGGTGAACATCTGACTCATGCGTGATTATCAGTGGTTGCACGAGTTCTGCCTGAACCGCTTCGGCTCTGCCCGCGCCTTGGAGGCGGCCTTGCCGCACCCCCGTAGCCCGGAGCAGCTAAGGGCGACCAGCGCTGATCGCTACTTGTCGACCCTTGCCCTGCGTGTATTTCGCGCCGGGCTCAAGCACAGCCTGGTGGACGCCAAGTGGCCGGCCTTCGAGCAGGTGTTCTTCGGCTTCGACCCGGAAAAGGTCGTGCTGATGAGTGCCGAGCACCTTGAGCGGCTGATGCAGGACACCCGCATCATCCGGCACCTGGGCAAGCTCAAGAGCGTGCCGCGCAACGCCCAGATGGTGCTGGACATCGAAAAACAGTGGGGCAGCTTCGGCGACTTCATCGCCGATTGGCCAGTCACCGATATCGTGGGTTTGTGGAAATACCTGACCAAGCACGGCAACCAGTTGGGCGGTTTGTCCGCGCCACGTTTCCTGCGCATGGTCGGCAAGGACACCTTCGTGCCTACCGACGATATGTCGGCAGCGCTGATCGCTCAGAAGGTCATCGATAAGAAGCCCACCAGCCAGCGCGACCTGGCCCTGGTGCAGGACGCCTTCAACCAGTGGCACGAACAAAGCGGCCGGCCGTTATGCCAGCTGTCGGTGATGCTGGCCCACACCGTCAATCACTGAGCCGGCGGGGCGGGCCCGCCCCCCATCAGTTGCCTTCGCCGTCCAGGCGCCTTTGGTACTGGAACTTCCAGCGCACATACAGCAGCGCAGCCGTGAACAGCCCCAGGCTGAGCAACAGCTCAAGCCAGCCAGACAGCGCCCGGGCAGGATCGAACGCTGCCACCACCCCCTTGATGAAGTAGATGTTGACCACGAAACAGGCCCAGGCATGAGCCCGGGCGCTGGCGCTTAACATGCCTGGCAATACCAGCAGCAGTGGCAGCAGTTCGATGGCCAGGATCACGCTCACCCGCGCGCCATGCAGGTTGGCGAACCACAGGTTGTTGACCACCAGCAGCGCGATCAACCCCAGCACGAAGGCCAAGCTCAGCGCCCGCGTCACCCGCACCCGGGGTGCCAGCCATGCTTGCGCAGGCAGCGGTTTTCGCGCCTTAGCCACGCGTGGTCTCCAAAGCTTTGGCCGTGGTCGCCAGGCGTTGCCCCAGGGCGCGGCACAAGGCGATTTCGTGCTCATCGAGGTCACGCTTGCCGTCGGCGCCGGCGTGGTGGCTTGCCCCGTAAGGTGTGCCGCCGCCACGGGTCTGGATCAGGGCTGACTCGCTGTAGGGCAGGCCCAGTACCAACATGCCGTGGTGCAGCAAGGGCAGCATCATCGACAGCAGGGTGCTCTCCTGGCCACCGTGCAAGCTCGCGGTGGAGGTGAACACACCGGCGGGCTTGCCCACCAGCTCGCCGCCCAGCCACAAGGGGCTGGTACCGTCCAGAAAGTATTTGAGCGCAGCGGCCATGTTGCCGAAGCGGGTAGGGCTGCCCAGGGCCAGCCCCGAGCAGTGGCGCAGGTCGTCGAGGGTGGCGTAGGGTGCGCCACTGGTCGGCACGTCGGGCGCGACCGCCTCGCATTCGCTGGACACTGCCGGTACGGTGCGCAGGCGTGCTTCCATGCCGCCCAGCTCGATGCCACGGGCGATGTGCCGGGCCATCTCGCTGGTCGAGCCATGGCGGCTGTAGTAAAGCACCAGGATGTAAGGTTCGCTCACGGCAGGATCTCCAGGATTTTTTCGGGTGGGCGGCCGATCACGGCCTTGTCGCCGGCTACCAGAATTGGCCGCTCGATCAGCTTGGGATGGGTCGCCATGGCGTCGATCAGCTGGGCGTCGCTGAGTGTCGGGTCGGCCAGGTTCAGTTGAGCGTAGTCGTCCTCGCCCGTACGCAACAGTTGACGGGGCGGCATGCCCAGCTTGTCCAACAGCGCCTTGAGCGTGGCCACATCGGGGGGTGTTTCCAGGTAGCGCACCACGGTAGGCGCCAGGCCGCGGGCCTCGAGCAGATCCAGCGCGCCGCGGGATTTGGAGCAGCGCGGGTTATGATAGAGCGTCAGGTCAGTCATGTGGGGTCGCATCCGGCAAGGTGTGACCGGTATTCTAACCGCAGCGACTGTCCCATTTGCTCTAAAACTCGAGAAGGATTGACCCATGGCAAGGCGTCTGGCAGCAGTAATGGCCATCACCGCGAGCCTGTTGCTTGGTGGCTGCGGTGCCGATTATGGCGTGGACCAGCATGGCAACACGGTAAAGGCCGAACACCTGGATGGGCACTGGCTGGTGCTCAACTACTGGGCGGAGTGGTGCGGGCCCTGCCGCACCGAAATTCCCGAGCTCAATGCCGCTGCCAAGCAATGGGCCGCTGACGGCATCAAGGTGGTAGGGGTGAATTTCGATGGCCTGCAAGGCGCGGACCTCAAGCAGGCGGCCGACACGCTGGGCATCGGTTTCACCGTGCTGGCCCAGGACCCCGCCGAGCGCTACGACCTGCCCCGCAGCGAAGCGCTGCCGGTGACCTACATCATCGATGACAAGGGCAAGGTGCGTGAGCAGTTGCTCGGTGAGCAGACGCTTGAAGGCTTGAAGGCCAAAATCAAGGCCCTGAAACAGGGCTAACGCTGGCACGGGCGGTGCGAACGGGGCGCTGACCTGTCACGCCAGGCCAGGCCCCGTGGGTAACGGGCCGCCTGATCAGCCCTCTTCAGGCCACAGGCGCAGCGGCTTGCCGTCGGTTGGCCACAAGCGCAGTTGCTGATCGGGCGCCAAGTCCCAGCGCGTTACCTTGCCAAGGGCCTGCAGGAAGCGTTTTTCCTGTTCCATCAAGGCCGGTGCACACAGCTTGCGGGTGCTGCCGACGCTGCCAAAACTCAAGCGCCCGCCGTCGAGGGTGTAGGCCGCGAACCAGTGATTGCAGCCTGCATTGCCGTAGGCGCGCCCGTCGCTGCCAAGGGTCATGCTCAAGTGGCTGTCGTCGAGCAGGGGGCGCTCCCCGATCCACTCCAGTACGTAGCTGCGGTCTTGCTGCAGGTCCGAAGGGGCTGTCGCGCAGCCAATCAGGCCGGTGACGATCAGTGCGCTGGTGAGCAGGTGTTTCATTGTGCAGGCTCCTGGCAACGGGGGCAGAGGTGCCGGGCGTCCTGGCTTGCCCAGCCCAGTTCGGCGATGCGGGCGTTGGCTGCAGGCTGACGCGCTGCTTTGCCCAGCTTGGCATCGACCGCAAATTCGAAATCCAGTACCGCATCGCAGCTGTCGCACGCCACTTGCCAGGCCAGAATCTCCAGTTCGTGGAAGACCGGCCCGTTGGCCACGGCAACCCACTGTCCACGCGGGTTGATCAGGTGCCGGACGCTGTCCACGGTCAGGCGCATGGTCAAGTCCTTGCTGCCCTTGAGGGTGACCAGCAGGGTATCGCCCTTGTGCATCGAGCCGCCGTTGCCTGTGACCTGGTAGCGACCAGGCACCAGGGCGCGGCATTCGATCAGCGTGTGCTGCGGGTTGAAGAGGGTGTAACGAAAATCGTGTTCGACCATGGGTCCTCCCTAAATGCCGCGTATCCTAGCATTAACCGGTCACCAGGTTCTGCGCCCTGCCTGCCGCCCAGCTGGCAATGTTCTCGAGGGTCGTCTGGGCAATGGCCTGCAAGGCCTCGTGGGTGAGGAAGGCTTGATGGGCAGTCACGATCACATTGGGGAATGTCAGCAGGCGCGCCAGCACATCGTCCTGCAGGGGCAGGTCCGAACGGTCTTCGAAGAACACTTTGGCTTCTTCTTCGTAGACGTCCAGGCCCAGGTAGCCCAGCTGGCCGCTCTTGAGCGCATCGAGCAATGCCGGCGTATCGACCAGCGCCCCGCGCCCGGTATTGATGAGCATGGCGCCAGGTTGCAGGTGCGCCAGGCTCTGCGCGTTGATCAGGTGCCGGGTGCCTGGCGTCAACGGGCAGTGTAGGCTGATGATGCGTGCCTGGCCCAGCAACGCTGGCAAACTCATGTAGCGCACGCCCAAGGCCTCAAGCTGCGGGTCGGGGCTGGGGTCGTAAGCCAGCAGTTGGCAGCCGAAGCCAGCCATGATGCGCGCGAAGGCCGCGCCGATCTGGCCGGTGCCGACCACCCCGACGGTCTTGCCATGCAAGTCGAAACCGGTCAGGCCGTGCAAGGTGAAGTCGCCTTCCCGTGTGCGGTTGTAGGCCCGATGCAAGCGCCGATTGAGCGCCAGTATCAGCGCCACGGCGTGCTCGGCCACGGCTTGGGGCGAGTAGGCCGGCACGCGCACCACGTCTATCCCCAGTCGCTTGGCCGCAGCCAGGTCGACATGGTTGTACCCCGCCGAACGCAACGCCACCAGGCGCGTACCACCGCGCGCCAGGCATTGCAGCACCGTCGCGTCGAGCTCGTCGTTGATGAAGGGGCAGACCACATCAAAGCCCTGGGCCAGCGGCGCGGTATCGGCCGTAAGTCGGGCGGACTGAAAGTGCAGTGCCACGCCGCCGCCTAGGGCGGCCTGGGTGAAACTCTCCTGGTCATAGTGCTGACTGCTGAAGAGCAGGGCGCGCATGGTGGCTCCTTGTGCATGGGCACTGGTCGGTGGAAAGGGCGGGTGCCTTCAAATACTCAGCCTGGCCTCGGCTGCCAGCCGGCTGATCGCGTTGTCCAGTTCATCGAGCGCCTCCCCAGCCAAGGGGCTGTCCTGTTTGAGCAGGGTTTCGCTGCGTTGGCAGGCGGCACGTAGTTGAGGTACACCGCAGTAGCGAGAAGCGCCGTTGAGCCGGTGCACCTGCTCGATGAGCGTATGACGGTCATGCGCTTCACGCGCACCCAGAATGGCGGCGCGGTCATCTTCCAGCGAGGCCAGCAGCATGCTCAGCATGTCGGCGGCCAGATCGGCTTTGCCTGCCGCCAGGCGCAGGCCTTCGTCATGGTCAAGCACCTTCAACTCGTCAGGCCCGGTGGGCAGGCCCGACGGCATCTGCGGCGACGGGCCAAGGCTCAGGCCGGTCCACTTCATCACCACCTGTGCCAGCTGCCGCTCGCTGATCGGCTTGGTCAGGTAGTCGTCCATGCCGCCATGGAGCAAGGCGCGTTTTTCATTGGCCATTGCGTGGGCGGTCAGCGCAACGATCGGCAACGGGTTGCCGCTCTGGGTGTTTTCCCAGAGGCGAATCTGTTCGGTACAGGCGCGTCCGTCCATGCCAGGCATCTGCACGTCCATCAGTACCAGGTCGAACGGTTCGCTCTGCACGGCCTGTACCGCCGCGTAACCATTGTCGACAGCCGTCACCCGGGCGCCCAGGTCTTCCAGCAAGGTCTGCACCAGCAAGAGATTGGCCGCATTGTCATCCACGCACAGCACCTTTGGCTGGCGCTGCTGGCCCGCCATGGCGCTGACCTCGCCCTGCAACCGGCGGGGCTGGACCATTTCCAGCAGCAGGCGACGCAGCTTGCGTGTGCAGGATGGCTTGGACAACAGCTGACCGTGGCCATTGGACAGGTAAGGGTGATAGAGCGCCTGTTCGGTGGTGGGGCACAGCACCACGCACTGGCAATGATGCCGCTCCAGGTGCTGGTAGTACTGGCCCAGTTGTTCGGGCGCCAGGGAGCCCACGTTGGCGCCCAGCACGGCGAAGTCGAACGGCTGCCCCGCCTGGCTGGCAGCTTGCACCGCCTGCACCAGTTGCTCGTAGGAGGTAAAGACACAGACGCTCAGGCCGCAGTCCTGCAATTGGTGCTCCAGAGCCTGCCGCGCCAGTTCGTGGCCATCGACGATGGCGGCGCGACGCCCGAGCAAGGGCTGCAAAGGGAGCTCCTCGGCATCGTCGTGCGCCTTGGGCAGGTTCAAGCTGATCCAGAATTGCGAGCCCTCGCCAGGGGTACTGTCGACGCCGATCTCGCCACCCATCTGCTCGATCAGGCGCTTGGAGATCACCAGCCCCAGGCCAGTGCCACCTGGCTGGCGGGCCAGGGAGTTGTCAGCTTGGCTGAAGGCCTGGAACAGCGTACGTACGTCTTGAGGCGACAGGCCGATGCCGGTGTCCTGGACACTGATGCGCAACTGGGCGCTGTCCTCGTGCTCGTCCTCGAGCATGGCACGCACGACGATGGTGCCTTCGCGGGTGAACTTGATCGCGTTGCTGACCAGGTTGGTGAGGATCTGCTTGAGCCGCAGCGGGTCACCGATCAGCGAGGAGGGCGTATCGCGGTAGATCAGGCACAGCAGCTCAAGCTGCTTGGCATGGGCCGCCGGCGCCAGGATGGTCAAGGTGTCCTGGATCAGGTCGCGCAGGTTGAAGGGGATGCTGTCGAGCACCAGCTTGCCCGCCTCGATCTTGGAGAAATCGAGAATCTCGTTGATGATCCCGAGCAAGTTGTCAGCTGACTTCTCGATGGTGTTCAGATAGTCCACCTGGCGTGGCATCAGCTCGCTTTTCTGCAGCAGGTGGGTAAAGCCCAGAATGCCGTTGAGCGGCGTGCGGATTTCATGGCTCATGTTGGCCAGAAATTCCGACTTGATCCGACTGGCTTCCAGGGCCTCCTTGCGGGCCATGTCCAGCTCGATGTTCTGGATCTCGATGGTTTCAAGGTTTTGCCGGACGTCTTCGGTGGCCTGGTCGATGCTGTGCTGCAGCTCTTCGTGGGCACTGTGCAGGGTCTCGGCCATGCGGTTGATGCCGTGGGCCAGTTCGTCCAGCTCGTGACTGCCCATGGCCGGCAGGCGTTCCTCCAGGTGGCCGTCCTTGAGCTGGTTGACGGCATGCTTGATGCGCTCGATCGGGGTGTTGATGGCACGGCTCATGCGCAGGGCCAGCAGCCCGCTGACCACCAAACAGGCCAGGATCAGGAGCAGCGTGGTGAAGAGGTTGCGGTAGCCGCGCAGCAAGGTGCCGTCATGGGACAGTTCGATTTCTACCCAGCCCAGCAAGCGTTCGGCTTCGGCAGGCACGGCGTCGGTGGCCAGGTCGCGGTGGTGGCCGAACACCGGCATCAGGTAGCGAGTGGCATCGTTGCCACTGCGTTGTAGCAACTGGGTGCCGCTGCCGCCGCTGGGCGGTTGGTTGAGCATGCTCGGGCCGGCATGGGCCAGCCGACTACGGTCCGGTGTCAGGAAGGCGACGGCGCGTACGTCGGCCTGTTCGAGGGTCTGCGCGGCAATGCGCTCCAGTTGTGCAGGCGCCTTGCGGGCCATGGCCGGGGCTGCCAGCGGCGCCAGCTGCTCGGCCAGCATCTTGCCCCGTTGCAGCAATTGCGTGCGCAGGTCGCTCTGTTGCAGCCAGGTGAAATAGCTGCCCAGTACCAAGGCCATCAATCCGGCTGGCAGCAGCGCCAGCAACAGCACACGGCTGCGAATTCCCAAACGGTCGAGCACACTCGCCTCCTGTCAATGTGCCTGGATGCCGCCTTGCAAGGCGGCCAAGCGGGGACGTTACTCCGCCTCGCCAGCCATTGCACGAGTTAACTCCGTGCGCATGGGCAGCCTGCGCATTGGCATGGGTCTACAGGGCCTGCGCAGTGCGTGGGCAAGGCATTGCACAGGCTTTATAGCTTGCAGCTATATGCACCTCAGATTGCGTGATATGGCGAAGCAGGGTTTGCCGGTATGATGGTCGCCCCTGCCGTCCGGATTGTGAAAGACACCATGACCTTGCAGTATCCAACCATCGCCGATTGCGTCGGCAATACGCCCCTGGTTCGCCTGCAGCGCCTGGCTGGCCAGACCAGCAATACCTTGCTGCTCAAGCTCGAGGGCAACAATCCTGCCGGCTCGGTCAAGGATCGCCCCGCGCTGTCGATGATCGCCCGTGCAGAATCGCGCGGTCAGATCAAACCCGGCGATACGCTGATCGAAGCCACCTCCGGCAACACCGGCATCGCCTTGGCCATGGCGGCGGCAATCAAGGGTTACAAGATGATCCTGATCATGCCCGACAACTCCACGGCCGAACGCAAGGCGGCGATGGCAGCCTACGGCGCCGAGCTGATCCTGGTGACCAAGGAAGAGGGCATGGAAGGGGCCCGCGACCTGGCCCAGCAGCTGGAAGCCGACGGCCGTGGCGTGGTGCTCGACCAGTTCGCCAATGGTGACAACCCGATTGCGCACTACACCAGTACCGGCCCGGAAATCTGGCAGCAGACCCAGGGGCGCGTTACCCACTTCATCAGTTCGATGGGCACCACCGGGACCATCATGGGGTGCTCGCAGTACCTCAAGGAGCAGAACCCTGCGGTGCAGATCGTCGGCTTGCAGCCGATGGAAGGCGCGGCCATTCCGGGTATTCGCCGCTGGCCCCAGGAATACCTGCCAAAAATCTTCGACGCAGCCCGGGTCGATCGCATCGTCGACATGTCCCAGGACGAGGCCGAGCAGACCATGCGCAGGCTTGCTCGTGAAGAGGGCATTTTCTGCGGCGTGTCTTCCGGTGGTGCAGTCGCCGCCATGCTGCGCCTGTCCCGGGAAGTGGAAAATGCCACGTTGGTGGCCATCATCTGCGACCGCGGCGACCGTTACCTGTCCACTGGCCTGTTCGATCCGAGCTAAATGTCCAAGAAGAAAACCAACAGCGGTCTGCGCTTTCAGCCAGCCGGTGGCAATCGTAGTCCCCAGGTTCCCGTGGGCAAGAAGCAACGCCTGGTCGTCGAGCGCCTGTCAGGGGACGGTCGCGGTATTGCCTTCCATGAAGGGCGCACCTGGTTCGTCACCGGCGCCCTGGCAGGCGAGGAGGTCGAGTCGAGGGTGCTCAATGCCCGTGGCAAAGTGGTCGAGGCGCGGCTGGAGCGGGTGCTCCAGGCCAGTCCCGAGCGCCGCGAAGCCCCGTGCAAGTACTACGGCCAGTGCGGGGGGTGCAACCTTCAGCACCTGCCCCACGAGGCCCAGCTAGCGCTCAAACAGCGCACCCTGGCCGAGCAACTGCAACGGGTGGCCGGTGTGCAGCCCGAGCAGTGGGCCGCGCCCTTGACCGGGGCCGCTTTCGGCTACCGTCGTCGCGCCCGTGTGGCCGTGCGCTGGGACCCCAAGACCCGCCAGTTGGCCGTCGGCTTCAGGGCGCAGGCCAGTCAGGACATCGTTGCCATCGATGATTGCCTGGTGCTGGTACAGCCCTTGCAGTCGATCCTGCGTCACTTGCCTACGGTGCTGCGCTCGTTGGTCAAGCCCCAGGCCCTGGGCCATGTGGAACTGTTCAGCGGGACGGCCGAGGCGGTGCTGGTGCGTCATGTCGCGCCGTTGCCGCCCGACGATGTAGCGCGCTTGCAGGCGTTCTGCGCCGAGGCCAACGCGCAGCTGTGGTTGCAGGGTGAAGGCGAGCCGCAGCCGGTGGATGCCACTGGGCCGTTGGGTTTCGTCCTGGCGCCTTGGCAGCTGCAGCTGGACTGGCGCCCCGGCGACTTCGTGCAGGTCAATGCCCAGGTCAATACCGCCATGATCGAGCAGGCCCTGGCCTGGCTCGCTCCGCAGCCCGAAGAGCGGGTACTGGACTTGTTCTGCGGCCTGGGCAATTTTGCCTTGCCGCTGGCACGGCACGCTCGTGAGGTGGTGGCGGTAGAGGGCGTGCAGGCCATGGTCGATCGCGCGGCGGCCAACGCCCGCGGCAACGATGTGCATAACGCGCAGTTTTTTCAGGCCGATTTATCGCAGCCGTTGATGGGCATGGAATGGGCCGCCGAGGGCTTTTCTGCGGTACTCTTGGACCCACCGCGCGACGGTGCATGGGAGGTGGTGCAAGGCATCGCCCGTCTTGGGGCCAAGCGGCTGGTCTATGTATCGTGCAACCCGGCCACGCTGGCGCGAGACGCCCAAGTGCTGGTCGGGCAGGGGTACCGGTTAACAAGGGCCGGGATTCTCGACATGTTTCCTCAAACGGCGCATGTCGAAGCCATGGCGTTATTCGAAGTGGGCTAGCCAGCTGGCCCCTTGGTGCGGCTTCCAGGGAATGGCAGCCGTGCGGTGATTGCCAGTGCACCCGCAGGGTGCGCTGTATGGAAAGGTAAAACAAAGATGGTACAGGTGAGAGTGCACCAGCCGGTCAATACCGACGGCAGTATCAATCTCGAAGCGTGGTTGGACCATGTGGTCAGCGTCGATTCGGCGCTCGACCGCGCAGCGCTCAAAGAGGCCTGCGAGTTTGCCCAGGAAGTCGAGAAGAAGGGCAACCCGGCCAAGCATTCCTGGGCCGATGGTACGTCGAGCTATCAGGCAGGGCTTGAGATCGCCGAGATCCTCGCGGACCTCAAGCTTGACCAGGACTCCCTGGTAGCGGCGGTCATCTACCGCGCTGTGCGAGAAGGCAAGGTCACCCTGGCCGAAGTCAGCCAGCGCTTCGGGCCGGTCGTGTCCAAGCTGATCGATGGCGTGCTGCGCATGGCTGCGATCAGTGCCAGCCTCAGCCCCCGCCAGTCGCTGGTGCTCGGCTCCCAGGCGCAGGTCGAGAACCTGCGCAAGATGCTGGTGGCGATGGTCGACGACGTTCGCGTGGCGTTGATCAAGCTGGCCGAACGCACCTGTGCCATTCGGGCGGTCAAGTCCGCTGACGACGAGAAGCGCCTGCGGGTGGCGCGGGAAGTGTTCGACATCTACGCCCCCCTGGCCCACCGTCTGGGTATCGGGCATATCAAGTGGGAACTGGAAGACCTGTCGTTCCGCTACCTCGAGCCCGAGCAGTACAAGCAGATCGCCAAGCTGTTGCACGAGCGCCGCCTGGACCGTGAACGCTTCATCAGCGATGTCATGAACCAGTTGCAGAACGAACTGCTGGCCACCGGGGTGAAGGCGGACATCAGTGGCCGCGCCAAGCACATCTACTCGATCTGGCGCAAGATGCAGCGCAAGGGCCTGGAATTCAGCCAGATCTACGACGTGCGCGCCGTGCGGGTGCTGGTCCCCGAGATACGCGACTGCTACACCGCCCTGGGTATCGTGCACACCTTGTGGCGTCACATCCCCAAGGAATTCGACGACTACATCGCCAACCCCAAGGAAAACGGCTACCGCTCCCTGCACACGGCTGTGATCGGCCCGGAAGGCAAGGTGCTGGAAGTGCAGATCCGCACCCACGGCATGCACGAGGAAGCGGAGCTTGGCGTCTGTGCCCACTGGCGATACAAGGGCACCGACGTCAAGCCCAGCTCAAACCACTACGAAGAAAAGATTTCCTGGCTGCGCCAGGTACTGGAGTGGCATGAAGAACTGGGCGACATCGGGGGGCTGGCCGAGCAACTGCGGGTCGACATCGAGCCCGACCGGGTGTACGTATTCACCCCGGACGGTCACGCCATCGACCTGCCAAAAGGGGCGACGCCCCTGGACTTCGCCTACCGGGTACACACCGAGATCGGCCACAACTGCCGGGGTGCCAAGATCAACGGGCGCATCGTGCCGCTCAACTACAGCCTGCAGACTGGCGAGCAGGTCGAAATCATCACCAGCAAGCATGGCAACCCGAGCCGTGACTGGCTGAACTCGAACCTGGGCTATGTCACCACCTCGCGCGCGCGGGCCAAGATCGTGCACTGGTTCAAGCTGCAGGCGCGCGACCAGAACGTTGCCGCCGGCAAGACGCTGCTCGAACGCGAGCTCAGCCGGTTGGGCCTGCCGCAGGTCGACTTCGAGCGCCTGGCCGAGAAGACCAACGTCAAGACGGCCGAGGACATGTTTGCGTCCCTGGGGGCTGGGGACCTGCGCCTGGCGCACCTGGTCAACGCGGCGCAACAGCTGCTGGAGCCTGAGCGCATCGAGCAGATCGAACTGGTGCCGCGCAAGCCCAGTGGGCCGCGTGGGGGTAAGCGTGGCGACATCCAGATCCAGGGCGTGGGCAACCTGCTGACGCAGATGGCCGGTTGCTGCCAGCCCTTGCCTGGCGATGCCATCGTCGGCTACATCACTCAGGGGCGCGGGGTGAGCATCCACCGCCAGGATTGCGCCTCGGTGTTGCAGCTGGCCGGCAAAGAGCCAGAGCGCATGATCCAGGTCAGCTGGGGGCCGATACCGGTACAGACCTATCCGGTCGATATCGTCATCCGTGCCTATGACCGCCCCGGTTTGCTGCGCGATGTCTCCCAGGTGCTGCTCAACGAGAAGATCAACGTGCTGGCGGTCAACACCCGCTCGAACAAGGAAGACAACACGGCGCTGATGTCGCTGACCATCGAGATTCCCGGTTTGGACGCCCTTGGGCGCTTGCTGGGGCGTATCTCGCAGTTGCCGAACATCATCGAGACACGGCGTAATCGTACGCCCTGAACCACGTGTGCACGATTTGCGGGTAGACCGCCTCACCTGTGGGGCCGGTTTGCCCGCCAAGCCCGACCGTCAAGGACTTGCCTGAATGACCTACACCCTCCAGGACCTGCTTCACCTCATGGCTCGCTTGCGCGACCCGCACTACGGCTGCCCCTGGGACCTGAAGCAGGACTATGCCAGCATCGTCCCGCACACCCTCGAAGAAGCTTACGAGGTGGCGGACACCATCGAACGCGGCGATTTCGAGGACTTGCAAGGCGAGTTGGGTGATCTGCTGTTCCAGGTGGTCTACTACAGCCAGCTTGCTCGGGAGGAGGGCCGTTTCGCGTTCGACGGCGTGGTGGATGGCATCACCCGCAAGCTTATTCGTCGCCACCCGCATGTCTTTCCGACCGGGGACCTGTATGCGCCGCTGGAGACGCCCAGCCTGAGCGATGCGCAGGTCAAGTCACGCTGGGAAGAAATCAAGGCGCAGGAGCGGGCGCAAAAAAGCCGACCAGAGCAGCTGTCGTTGCTCGACGATGTGCCGACGGCATTGCCTGCCTTGTCCCGGGCGGCCAAACTGCAAAAACGTGCGGCCACCGTCGGTTTCGACTGGCCCGAGGCCTTGCCGGTTGTGGACAAGGTGCGTGAGGAACTCGGCGAAGTGTTGCAGGCCATGGCCGACGGGGACAACGATGCGCTGGAAGACGAAGTAGGCGATTTGCTGTTCGCGGTGGTCAACCTGGCGCGTCACTTGAAACATGACCCTGAAAACGCCTTGCGCCGAGCCAATCGCAAGTTCGAACGACGTTTTCGCTTTATCGAGCAGGCGTTGCGTGACAGCGGCACTGCCATTGAAGATTGTAACCTTGATGCGCTGGACACCCTTTGGGGTGAAGCCAAGCGTCAGGAAAAGAACCTGCCCAGCTGCGGCTGAGCTGTTGCATAAGTGAGTGAACATTCATGAGCCTTTCCCTTCGCGACCAATTGCTCAAAGCCGGGCTGGTCAACCAGAAACAGGTTTCTCAGGCCAACAAGGCTGAAAAGAAACAGAAGCGCCTGGAGCACAAAGGCCAGGTCGACGTGGACGATACCCAGCAGCGGCTGGCCAAGGAAGCCATGGCTGAAAAGGCCAAGCGTGATCAGGCGCTCAACCGTGAACAGCAGGAAAAAGCCGAAAAGAAGGCACGCGCCGCGCAGATCAAGCAACTGATCGAAGCGACCCGCCTGCCCAAGCTCACGACCGAGGATTACTACAACTTCGTCGACGACAAAAAGGTCAAACGTATCGCGGTCAACGCCCTGATGCGCAGCAAGTTGAGCAATGGTGCGCTGGCGGTGGTGTCCTACGGGGGCGGCTATGAAGTCATTCCCCGCGAGGCTGCCGTCAAGATTCAGGAACGCGACCCGGGCCGGGTATTACTGCTCAATACCCATGTCGAGGAAGCCGATGACGACGATCCGTATGCGGCGTACAAGATCCCTGACGATCTGATGTGGTAACGCTGCAAGGCCCTGTCTGATCGTGAATCGGTTAGGCAGGGCCGCATTGTGTGCGCTGGGCCGCGAGGCGGCCCCTGGCACCACGACGACTATTCACGTCATGGTTTTTCTGAAGATCGTTGTCACTGCGTCGTGCGCTGCTTTTCCAGGTCTTCCAGTTCGACACGGTACTGTTGCGCCTCGTGCTCGTTGTGGAACATCCCGACCAACTGGCCCTGCTGGTGCACATCCCAGATCCGCACGCCTGCGGCCAGGCCTTCGTGGGACATTTTCGATTCGTCGCGTTCGGTCACTTGAACTGTCATCGTTAAACTCCACTTTTTCGGGTTGGGTGCGACAGTCTGTCGCACGCCTTATTTATAGAGTTTGTTAGCAGCCTAAGTAAATAAAACGGTCATGAAACAAGTTTCATGTAGCCATGGCATGCCCTGCCGCGACTGCCTTATGCCCGGCCAAAGAAAAGCCCCGCACAGGGCGGGGCTTTGCGTTGATTACGGCTAAACGCCGACAACCTCGAACGTTAGTTACCTTTGACCGACTTGCCATCGACCGTGCCGTCCTGCAGGACGATCACGTATTCCTTGCCATCGGTTTCCACTTGGCGCAATTGCACCAGCAGGTAGTCCCAGTTCTTGGCAAACCATAGCTCGGTGATGCGCTTGCTCTGGCTTGGATCACGCACACGTTCGACCTTGACGGCATCCACCTGGCCGGTCTTGGTGGTGACTTTTTCGGTGCCCAGCACGCGGAAGTCATAGGTATCGATCTCGTCACCATCGACCACCTGATAAGTCATGCTCTTCTTGCCTGCGGCGACATCGTGCTGCAGCGCAAGTTGATAGGACGACTTGTCGAGCACCCCACGGTTGAGCGGCAGGGTGATGGCATCGCCACGATCGCTACCGGTCACTTTCTTGGCAGCCCAATCGAAGTTCAAGTCGACCTTCTTGGCCTTGCCAAGACCGCCGCGCTCGAAGTGGTAACGCTGCGGCAGCAAGGTATCGTTTTCCAGGCGCAACGAGCTTTGCTCGGTCAGGCTGGCGATCATCATTGACGCCTTGAAGTTCAGGTCCCAAGTGCCATCGGCATTCTTGACCAGGCTACGTTCGGCGGTGCCGCTCATGGGCAGTTGCTTCCAGTCGGCGGTGTAGCTGGCCGAGAACGGCTTCAGGTCTGCTGCCTGGAGGGGCAGGGCAAGCACGGCAAGAGCCAAGAGCAGGGCGCGACGCATAGTATCTCCTAGGATCGAATCAAATGACCGCTGGCCGACAGGGGCTGGCCATCCAGTAATGCACCTTGTTCGCCAAGACGCAAGCGGCCGTTGGCGAACCAGTGAACAGCCATTGGGTAGATGACGTGTTCCTGTGCGTGAACCCGCTGAGCCAGGCTTTGGACCGTGTCATCGGGTGCCACCGGCACGACAGCCTGTACGACCAACGGGCCCCCATCGAGTTCCTCGGTGACGAAATGGACACTGCACCCATGCTCGGCATCCCCTGCTTCCAGGGCGCGTCGATGGGTGTGCAACCCTTTGTAGCGAGGCAGCAGCGAAGGATGGATGTTGAGCAGGCGACCCTGGTAGTGGCGCACGAAGCCGCCACTGAGGATACGCATGAAACCCGCCAGCACCACCAGGTCCGGGGCGAACCCATCGATACACGCCACCAGGGCCGCATCGAAGGCTTCGCGGCCTTCGAATTCGGTATGGTCGAGTACTGCGGTTTCGATACCGGCAGCGGCTGCGCGCTGCAGGCCGTAGGCATCGGCGCGGTTGGAGATGACCGCGCCGATGCGCACGGCGCTGTCCGGGATGGCGCTGCTGTCGATCAGCGCTTGCAGGTTGCTGCCGGAACCCGACAGCAGTACCACGACATTGCAGGGCTTGCTCGGCATCAGTGTGCCTTGAGGTTCTGCAACTCGACCTGAGCAGCGCCCTCTGCGGCCTCGGTGATATGGCCGATGACCCAAGGCTGTTCGCCGGCGTTGCGCAGTTCGCTCAGGGCAGTTTCGACCTGGTCCTGGCCTACGCAGATCACCATGCCCACGCCGCAGTTGAGTACGCGGTGCATTTCATGCTCGTCGACGTTGCCCTTTTCCTGCAGGAAATCGAAGACGGCTGGGCGCTGCCAGCTGGCCACGTCGATGACCGCCTGGGCATTGGCCGGCAATACGCGCGGGATGTTGTCCAGCAGGCCGCCACCGGTGATGTGGGCCATGGCCTTGACTGCGCCAGTGTTCTTGATCAGTTGCAGCAGCGGCTTGACGTAGATGCGCGTTGGCGCCATCAGCAGGTCGGTCAGTGGCTGGCCGTCGAGCTGGGTGCTTTCGACGTCGGTGCCCGAGACTTCGAGGATCTTGCGGATCAACGAGTAACCGTTGGAGTGCGGGCCCGAGGATGGCAGAGCGATGAGCGCATCACCGGTGGCCACGCGCGAGCCGTCGATGATCTCGGCCTTTTCCACTACACCTACGCAGAAGCCCGCCAGGTCGTAGTCCTCACCTTCGTACATGCCCGGCATCTCGGCGGTTTCGCCGCCGACCAGCGAGCAGCCCGCCAGTTCGCAACCTGCGCCGATACCGGTGACCACGGTAGCCGCCACGTCCACGTTCAGCTTGCCAGTGGCGTAGTAATCCAGGAAGAACAGCGGTTCGGCGCCGCAAACTACCAGGTCGTTCACGCACATGGCGACCAGGTCCTGGCCGATGCTGTCGTGCTTGTTCAGGTTCAGCGCCAGGCGCAGCTTGGTGCCCACGCCGTCGGTGCCGGAGACCAGCACCGGCTGCTTGTAGCCGGCCGGGATCTCGCAAAGGGCGCCAAAGCCGCCCAGGCCACCCATGACTTCAGGGCGTGCGGTGCGTTTTGCCACGCCCTTGATGCGTTCGACCAGTGCTTCGCCGGCGTCGATGTCTACACCGGCGTCCTTGTAGCTCAGGGAGGGTTGCTTGCTCATTGATCCAGGCCTTTAGGAGGGAGGGATTCGTAAAAACGACCCTGACGGCAAGGGCCGGCAGCCATGCAGCGGCTAACCGTGACATCAGTGGTCTGTGAAGGCGCGCGATTTTATCAGGGTTGCCGGGCAGCGGCCATCCTCCGGCCGACGGGCAGGTGAATTTAGGGCCCTTGCCCCTGCAAGATCGCCAGAAGCCTGGCCTTGCCGGTGCTACCTTTAACCGTGCCGCTTGAGGTGTGAGCGCTGAAGCTTGAAACTCGCCGTTCCAGATCACAAGGACACAACGATGCGCTTCTTCACTACTTGGGTCATGGGATGTCTGGCGTTGATCGCAGGCGCGGCCCAGGCCGAAAACGTCTCCGGCCTCTATCAGGTACGCGAGCCAGTGGCCGGGCAGGGCGCCGAGGCGCGTGCGGCGGCGACCAGCCAGGCCTTCGACACCTTGGTGCTGCGCCTGACCGGCGACTCCAAGGCCGTGCAGAGCCCGGCGCTGGCCGCACTGCGCAAGGACCCGCAACCGATCGTCAACCAGGTGGGCAGCGACGCTGGCCCGCCCGAAACCGTGCGGGTCGAGTTCGACCCCGGTAGCACCGAACGTGCCCTGCGCAAGGCGGGCCTTAGTCTGTGGGGCAGCAATCGCCCGTCGATTCTGGGTTGGTGGCTCGTCGAGAGCGTTGACGGCACCAGCTTGGTAGGGGACGGCCAGCCCAGCGCCCAGCCGTTGCGGCGCGCGGCCCGTCACCGGGGCTTGCCGCTGCGCCTGCCTCTGGCCGATCTGCAAGAGCAATTGGTGGCCGATGCCAAGCATATCGACGCCAAGGACCCGGGGCCGCTGCGTGAAGTCTCCCAGCGCTACGGCGCCGATGCTCTGCTGGCTGTGCACGCCCAGCAGGTCGACGGCAAATGGCAAGGTAAATGGCAATTGTGGCTGGGCGGTGAGCGCGAGCAGGGCAGCGCCGAAGGAGCGGACCCAGCAGCGCTTGCCGACGCCGTGATGCTTGCGGTGAGTACGCTGCTGGCACCGCGTTACGTGACGCGACCCGGGGCCGGTGGCCAAGTGCAGATGCAGGTCCAGGGCATGAACCTGCCGCGCTACGCTGAGCTGGCCCGGGTTCTGGAGTCCTACGGCGCGCAGTTGAAGCGGGTCGACGGCGACGTGCTGACCTATTCGGTCACCGCCAGCCGCGAACAACTACGGGCTCAGCTGGCATTGGCCAAGCTCAGGGAAGTCCCGGCCGAGCAGATACCTGCGCCGCAGGTGAGCCCTGGGCCAGTGGGTACGTCCCCAGACGAGCCACCAGTGTCGCCTGCGGCTGGTGCCGAAACGTTCGATGGCTTGCGCTTTGGTTGGTAAGAGGGTCGTTCATGACTGACATGCGTCGTTGGATCTGGCTGGGCGTGGCATTGATCGTCATCGCCCTGCTTTATAGCCTGCACAACATTCTCACACCTTTTCTGGTCGGCATTCTGCTGGCGTATCTGGCCGACCCGCTGGTCGATCGCCTGGAGCGCCTGGGGTTGTCACGGACCTGGGGCGTAGTGGTGGTGTTCGGGCTGTTCACGTTGCTGATGCTTGCACTGTTGCTCGTGCTCATCCCCATGCTGGCCAAGCAGTTGGTGCGCCTGTATGCGCTGGCGCCGCAAGTGCTTGACTGGCTCGAACACGTCGCCTTGCCTTGGGTGCAGGGGCGCCTGGGCCTTGCCGACGGGTTCTGGAAATTCGACAAGATCAAGGCGGCCATCGGCGCTCACATGGGGCAGACCACCGATATCGTCAGCATGCTCTTGTCCCAGGCAACGGCCTCCAGCCTGGCGTTGATGGCCTGGGTGGCCAACATGGTGCTGATCCCCGTGGTGGGGTTCTACCTGTTGCGTGACTGGGACTTGATGATGGCCAAGTTGCGCAGCTTGTTGCCGCGGCAGAGCGAGCCGAAAGTCGTCGAGCTGGCCAGCGAGTGCCACGAGGTGCTGGGTGCGTTCGTGCGTGGGCAACTGCTGGTGATGGTCGCGTTGGGCATCATCTACTCGGCAGGCTTGATGCTGGTCGGGCTTGAACTGGGGTTGTTGATCGGCATGCTGGCCGGTCTGGCGGCCATCGTCCCCTACATGGGCTTCATCATTGGCATCGGCGCGGCGCTGGTGGCAGGACTGTTTCAGTTCGGTGGCGATCTGTATCCCATGCTCGGCATCGTTGCGGTCTTCATGGTCGGTCAGGCACTCGAGGGCATGGTGCTGACACCGCTACTGGTAGGCGACCGGATCGGTTTGCACCCTGTGGCGGTGATCTTCGCCATCCTGGCCGGCGGTGAGCTGTTCGGTTTCACGGGCGTGCTGCTCGCGTTGCCGGTGGCGGCGGTCATCATGGTGCTGCTGCGCCACGTGCACGGCTTGTACAAGGAGTCGGACATGTATGCAGGGGATGCTCCAGTCCCAGTCCCCCTCGATCCCCCCGCACCCGATCAGCCGTGACAGGGCGGCAGGTGAGTCTCGGGTTGGCGCTGGGAGAGTGCAACCCATTGATTTTGCTTGGACTCTGCAGCGGCGTCATTGTGCACCCCGCTTGGCAGGTATAGACTTTGCAGATTGTCCACAAAAGGCCCCCTGCGGTCCTGTCGACCGCCCGCGAGCATGAAACCACCGATCCAGTTGCCCCTGGGTGTGCGCCTGCGCGACGACGCCACCTTCATCAACTACTATCCGGGCGCCAATGCCGCTGCGTTGGGGTATGTCGAGCGGCTTTGCGAAGCCGACGCCGGCTGGACCGAGAGCCTCATCTACCTGTGGGGCAAACAAGGCGTGGGCCGCACGCATCTGCTGCAAGCAGCCACCCATCGCTTCCAGCAACGGGGCGAGCCTGCCGTCTACCTGCCCTTGGCGCAGCTGCTCGAACGCGGTACCGGTCTTCTAGACTACCTGGCCCAGTACGAACTGGTGTGCATCGATGACCTGCACGTCATCGCCGGCAAGCCGGACTGGGAGGAGGCCATGTTCCACCTGTTCAATCGCTTGCGCGACAGTGGCCGTCGGCTGCTGCTGGCAGCATCCGCTTCCCCGCGGGAATTGCCGGTGAAGCTGCCTGACCTGAAATCCCGCCTCACCCTTGCCCTGGTGTTCCAGATGCGCGGGCTGTCCGACGAAGACAAGCTACGTGCCTTGCAATTGCGGGCATCCAGGCGCGGCCTGCACCTGACCGACGAAGTGGGTCACTTCATCCTTACCCGCGGCGCGCGCAGCATGAGTGCGCTGTTCGATCTGCTGGAACGGCTCGATCAGGCATCTCTGCAAGCCCAGCGCAAACTCACCATTCCTTTCCTCAAGGAAACCCTGGGCTGGTGACCCCTGAAAACACGGGGCCAGAGCCATCCCACGGAAAAGTCACATCTTTTTCGATAAAATTTGCAAATGGAACTTATAGTGGGCATAGTTCCACCCCACTAAAGGATTACAGACACGGTTGTGCCCATGCTCAAGCGCTTCGCACCCCTCGTGCCACTCGCACTCGTGACCCTGCTTTTTGGCTGCGCGGCCCAAGGCCCGGTATCCCAGCCCCAGGATCACACCCCGGTCGCCGTACAGCCGGCGATCAAGGCCAAGGCCTCGTCTTCGTCAGTGTTTGGCGAACCCCAGGAAGTGGCTACTGACGATGAACTGGAGGTCTTCTCCAGCAGCAAGCCCTATCAGCTGCCAGTGCTGGCCGACAGCATTCTGGAGCGCGGCATGTCGTTGATCGGCACCCGCTATCGCTTCGGTGGTACCTCGGAGCAGTCCGGCTTCGATTGCAGCGGCTTCATCGGCTACCTGTTCCGCGAAGAGGCAGGCATGACCTTGCCGCGCTCTACCCGCGAGATGATCAACGTCGATGCGCCGAAGGTGGCACGCAACAAACTCAAGCCTGGCGATCTGCTGTTCTTCAGCACCAACGGCCGTGGTCGTGTCAGTCATGCTGGCATCTACCTGGGCGACAACCAGTTCATTCACTCCAGCAGCCGTCGTAGCGGGGGCGTGCGCATCGATAGCCTCGGTGACCGTTACTGGAGCAAGACCTTCCTCGAGGCCAAACGTGCCTTGGCCATGGCGCCGACGCATATCGCGCGCAACTAATGGCAATCTGATGTGTCCTAACCACGGCGTCGCTGCTTTGCAAAAAAGCTCGACGCCGTGCGTATTTACAGAAAGCGTCTAATCTAATTTCTCAACTCTATCCCGCTGCGGCCCAGCGTTCCCATACAGGATGTTTTGGCCATGACAACGATGGCGCGCTTCGCTTTCATTTCCCTGGCAGCCTTATTGGCGGCCTGCTCCAGCCAACCTCAGGCGCCTGCCCCTGTGCGGGTTGTGCAGCCCCAGGTTACCTACAGCCAACCCAGCTTCTCGCCCACTGCCGATGACGTACTGATTCGCGCCATTGGTCTGGTTGGCACGCCCTACCGCTGGGGCGGCAATACGCCCGATTCAGGTTTCGACTGCAGTGGTCTGATCAAGTACGTCTACCGCGATGCCGCCGGCATCAGCCTGCCGCGCTCCACGCGCGAGATGATCGGCATGCGTGCGCCTACCGTGGATGTGAAATCCTTGCAGTCGGGTGATCTGGTGTTTTTCGCGACCAGTGGCGGCTCGCAGGTGAGCCATGCCGGCATTTATGTAGGGGACGGGCGCTTCGTGCATGCGCCTCGCACTGGCGGTACGGTGCGTTTGGACTATTTGTCCAACAGCTACTGGGCCAAGGCCTACCTGCAGGCCAAGCGGGTCATCCCTCAGGGGCACCTGGCACAGAACCCCTGAGACGGGTTACCGAGCTTTGCTGACGCGCCAGATGGCATTGCCCACATCGTCCGCGACCAGCACGGCCCCGCGACCCTCCAGGGCAACCCCCACCGGGCGTCCCATGGCTTGGCCGCCTTCATCCAGAAAACCGTCGAGCACGTCCATGGGCCGGCCCGACGGTTTGCCTGAGGCGTCGAAGGGTACGAATATCACCTTGTAGCCGCTGTGGGGCTTGCGGTTCCAGGACCCATGCTGGCCAATCAATGCGCCTGCTCCAAAACGAGCAGGTAGCACATCCGGCCCGGCGAAGGCCAATCCCAGTGAAGCAGTATGCGGTCCAACGGCATAGTCGGGTACCTGTGCTCGGGCGACCTTGGCGGGGTCCTGGGGCTGCACGCGCTCATCCACGTGCTGGCCGTAGTAGCTGTAGGGCCACCCATAGAATCCACCCGCGTGTACCGAGGTGATGTAGTCCGGTACCAGATCGCTGCCGATTTCGTCACGCTCGTTGACCGCCGTCCACAGTGCGCCACTGTTAGGCTCCCAGGCGAGCCCGTTAGGGTTGCGCAGGCCGGTGGCGAACAGGCGGTGCTTGCCGGTGCTGGGGTCGATCTCCCAGATTGCGGCGCGACCCTGCTCCTGGTCGAGTCCGTTTTCACCCACGTTGCTGTTTGAGCCCACGGTGACGTAGAGGCGCTGCCCATCAGGGCTTGCGATGACATTCTTGGTCCAGTGGTGATTCAACGGGCCGGCTGGCAGCAGGGTAACTACTTCTGCCGGGCCGGTTACCTGGCGTGCCCCCGGCTGGTAGTGAAAACGCAGCAGCTTGTCCGTATCGGCTATGTAAAAATCATTGCCCACCAGCGCCATCCCAAAGGGCGAGTTCAGCCCGTCGGCAAAGGTATGGCGGATTTCCGCAACGCCATCCTGGTCGGCGTCGCGCAACAGGGTAATGCGATCAGGGCTGGGCACGGCAGCCCCCGCGCGTGCCATGACCCGCTTCATGGCCCATCCGCGGATACCCTTGGCGTCTTCGGGCTTGGCAGGTGCGTTGGTTTCTGCCACCAGCACGTCGCCATTGGGTAGCACGTACAGCCAGCGCGGATGGTCGAGGTCACCGGCAAAGCGCGACACCTGTAACCCGGGTGCAGCCTGAGGCATGCGCCCGGCGGGCCAGCCGACGGCTGGCGCGATGTTCACGGTGGGGAGCAGGGTCTTGGCGGGGGAGGGCAACTGCGGCGCAGGACCGGTGCCGTCGGCCACTGTCAGGCGCGCCGTTTCGCCGCAGCCACCCAAGCCCAGGCTTACAAGAAGTGCAACAGGCAGTGCCACGCGGTTCATGGTCGACGTCCTCGGCAGGTTCTATTGATTCAGAGGCTGTGGAACGCGGCGGGTTCAGTCGCACAGGCGGCGGGGCTGACGCGGGTGGCTCGGCCATCCCTCCTGCGCCGCCAGGCGAGCCGCGTCGATTGACGCTCCGGGTGCAACCCTCTAACCTTCGCGCGTGTTTCAGGTGCCCCGCCAGCAACGTCTGGCCAGGGTGAAACTGGGAAGTCGGTGAGTGCCCACAGGGTGCGATTCCGGCGCTGCCCCCGCAACGGTAAGTGAGTGACGGCCGCGCAGGGCCACTGGGTGACCATACCCGGGAAGGCGCGCAGGTCAGGGCCAGCGGCCCGCTCACGAGCCCGGAGACCGGCCTGATACTGCCAACGGCATCACGGAGGGTGATGCGCGGTGACCACTGGCCTTGGCCAATGCCCCTGCGCGCGCTCCGTTTGCCTGCCCATTCCCTGACACGGCGCTCGATCGTGGTGTCAGCCAGCGGAGAACCTCCCATGAGCGACGCCACCGAGCGCGACGAACGCCATCTGGCACGGATGCAGCGCAAGAAAGCGGTCATCGACGAACGCATTGCCAATTCCCCCAACGAATGCGGCCTGCTGCTGGTGCTCACCGGCAATGGCAAAGGCAAGAGCAGCTCGGCCTTCGGCATGCTGGCCCGGGCCCTGGGCCACGGCATGCAGTGCGGGGTGGTGCAGTTCATCAAGGGCCGCAACAGTACCGGCGAAGAGCTGTTCTTCAGGCGCTTTCCCGAACAGGTGCGCTATCACGTGATGGGCGAGGGTTTCACATGGGAAACTCAGGACCGCCAGCGTGACATTGCGGCGGCAGAAGCGGCATGGGCCGTCTCCAGGCAACTGCTGCAGGATCCTGCGGTGCAGTTCGTGGTGCTCGACGAGCTCAACATTGCGCTCAAGCACGGCTACCTTGATCTGGACCAGGTGCTATCGGACATCCAGGCTCGCCCCCCCATGCAGCACGTCATCGTCACCGGTCGCGCGGCCAAGCCGGAAATGGTCGAGCTGGCCGACACCGTGACCGAAATGGGCATGCTCAAGCACGCCTTCCAGGCCGGTATCCGTGCCCAGAAGGGCGTCGAGCTGTGAGCCAGGCCCGCCATTGCCCCGCCGTCCTGATTGCCGCGCCGGCTTCTGGCCAAGGCAAGACCACGGTCACTGCCGCGCTGGCGCGCCTGCACCGCAATCTGGGCCGCAAGGTGCGGGTGTTCAAATGCGGGCCTGACTTTCTCGACCCCATGATTCTCGAACGCGCCAGCGATGCCCCCGTCTGCCAGTTGGACCTGTGGATGATCGGTGCCGAGGAAAGCCGCCGGCTGCTCTGGGAGGCGGCAGGTGAAGCCGACCTGATCCTCATCGAAGGGGTGATGGGGCTGTTCGACGGCACCCCTTCGAGCGCCGACCTGGCACGTCACTTCGGCGTGCCGGTGCTGGCGGTTATCGACGGTACGGCCATGGCCCAGACCTTTGGCGCGCTGGCCCTGGGCCTGGCGCGTTATCAGCCGGATCTGCCGTTCGCCGGGGTGCTGGCCAACCGGGTGGGCAGCCTGCGTCATGCGCAACTGCTCGAAGGCAGCCTCACCGAGGGCCTGCGTTGGTATGGCGGCTTGTCCCGCGAGCGCGGCATCGAACTGCCCAGCCGTCACCTGGGGTTGGTGCAGGCCAGCGAGTTGAACGACCTGGACGCACGCCTGGACGCTGCCGCCCAGGCATTGGGCGCCAGTTGCGATGCCGCCTTGCCACCGGCGGTCACCTTCGAACCGGCCGATCCGTTACCCGCCCAGGCCACCTTGGCGGGCGTACGTATCGGTGTGGCCCGCGACGAAGCCTTTGCCTTCCTCTATAGCGCTAACCTGGACCTGTTGCGCCGTCTAGGCGCACAGGTGCAGTTCTTCTCCCCCCTGCATGACGTCGAATTGCCCCCAGTGGACAGCCTGTACCTGCCCGGCGGTTACCCCGAGCTGCACCATCATGCCTTGGCGCGCAACACCTCGATGTGCCAGGCCATCCGCGCCCATCATGCCCAGGGCAAGCCGTTGCTCGCCGAATGCGGCGGCATGCTGTATCTGCTCGACGCACTGACCGACGTGGCCGGGGACAGGGTCGAGTTGCTTGGGTTGCTGCCGGGGGAGGCGACCATGCAAAAGCGCCTGGCGGCCCTGGCTCTGCAGGCGGTCGAACTGCCCGAGGGCATACTGCGCGGCCATACCTACCACCACTCCTTGACCAGCACCGCGCTCGAGCCGCTGGCACGTGGGTTGAGCCCCAACGGTGGGCGCGGCAACGAAGCGGTCTATCGCCTGGGCCGCCTGACCGCGTCCTACGTGCACTTCTACTTCCCCTCCAACCCGGAGGCAGCCGCAGCGCTGCTCTGCCCATGAACGAGCATGCGTTCAGCGACCAGGAGCGTGCCGCGGTCTACCGCGCCATCGGCGAGCGGCGCGACATGCGCCATTTCGCTCAAGGGGAGGTGGCGCCGCAGGTCATGACACGGTTACTCAGCGCAGCCCACCAGGCACCGAGCGTGGGCTTGATGCAGCCATGGCGGTTCATCCGCATCACCGAGCGGGCCCTGCGTGGGCGCATCCAGGCCCTGGTGGAGGCCGAACGGGCGTTGACTGCACAAGCGCTGGGCGAGCGCTCGGACGAATTCATGAGGCTCAAGGTAGAGGGCATCAACGATTGCGCCGAACTATGGGTCGCCGCCTTGATGGACAACCGTGAGCCTCACATTTTCGGGCGCCGCACCCTGCCTGAAATGGACCTGGCCTCGCTCGCCTGCGCGATCCAGAACCTGTGGCTGGCCGCCCGTGCCGAAGGGCTGGGCATGGGCTGGGTATCGCTGTTCGATCCCCAGGCGCTGGCAGCGTTGCTTGGCATGCCCAGCGGCGCCAAACCCGTGGCCGTGCTGTGCCTGGGGCCGGTGGCGGCATTCTATCCTGCGCCCATGCTGGTCATGCAGAGCTGGGCCGAAGAACGACCGTTGCACGAGATGCTGTTTGAAAACCGGTGGGGAGAAGGCGCATGAGCGTGGCGTTGCTGAGCGTGGCCGGTGTGGCCCTGGATGCGTTGCTCGGTGAGCCGCGGCGGCGCCACCCGCTGGTTGCTTTCGGCAACATGGCCAGCAGCCTGGAGCGGCGCTTCAATGCCGGCGGGCGCGGTTGGCGCAGTCATGGCGTGAGCGCCTGGTTCCTGGCCGTGGTGCCGCTGACCTTGCTGGCCCTCATGCTCTCCTGGCTGCCGGTGATCGGCTGGCTGGTCGATGTGCTGGCGCTGTACTGCGCCCTGGGGCTGCGTAGCCTGGGCGAACATGTGCTGCCGGTGGCCACGGCCTTGCGCCAGGGCGATCTGGAAGAAGCACGGCGGCGAGTGGGGTATCTGGTCAGCCGTGAAACCCGTGAGCTGGACGAGACGGCGGTGGCGCGGGCGGCCACCGAGTCGGTGCTGGAAAACGGCAGCGATGCCGTGTTCGCCGCCTTGTTCTGGTTTGCCGTGGCCGGGGCGCCAGGGGTGGTGCTTTATCGACTGAGCAACACCCTCGATGCCATGTGGGGCTATCGAAACGAACGCTTCGAGCGCTTCGGCTGGTGCGCGGCGCGTATCGATGACGTACTTAACTATGTGCCGGCGCGCCTGGTCGCACTCACCTACGCAGTGCTGGGCAAAACCCGCCTGGCGCTGGCCTGCTGGCGCCGCCAGGGGCCGCTATGGGACAGCCCCAATGCTGGCCCGGTCATGGCGGCCGGGGCAGGGGCACTGGGTGTCGAGTTGGGCGGGCCGGCGGTGTACCACGGCCAACTGCACGACCGCCCGCGCCTGGGCGACGGCCCTGCGGCCAGCCCCGATGCCATCGAGGGCGGCTGGACACTGGTGCAGCGTGGGGTATGGCTGTGGCTGTTGGTGTTGTGTCTGGGAGCTTACTTGAATGCTTGAACATGGAGGCCGGCTGCTGCGTGCGGTTCGGCAATATGGCATCGCCCGCGAGCAGTGGCTGGACCTGTCCAGTGGCATTGCGCCCTGGTCCTTCCCGATACCGCCGATCCCTATCGAAGCCTGGGCACGCCTGCCGGAAACAGACGATGGCCTTGAGCAGGCGGCGTGCAGCTACTACGGCGCCACGCGACTGCTGCCCGTGGCGGGCTCACAGGCTGCCATCCAGGCCCTGCCCCTGTTACGCAGCCCGAGCCGAGTCGGAGTGCTGACACCCTGTTATGCCGAGCACCTCTATGCCTGGCAGCGGACTGGGCACACGTTGCTTGAGCTGGATGAGCACCAGGTCGACGACGCGATCGACAACCTCGACGTGCTGGTCTTGGTCAATCCGAACAACCCCACCGGCCGCGTCGTGCCTGCGCCCACACTGCTGGGGTGGCATCAGCGCCTGGCAGCACGCGGCGGCTGGCTGGTGGTCGATGAAGCCTTCATGGACAACAGCCCCGCAAACACTGTGATCAAACGTGCCGAATGCCCGGGCTTGATAGTGCTGCGCTCGTTCGGCAAGTTCTTCGGCCTGGCCGGTGTGCGCCTGGGCTTTGTGGCCGCAGAGCACAGCGTGCTGCAGCGCCTGGCCGAATTGCTCGGCCCGTGGACCATCAACGGCCCCAGCCGGGTGCTGGCCCAGGCCAGCCTGACCGACCTGGCCACGCAGCAGCTGCAGCGCCAGCGCTGTGCAGGCGCCAGCGAACGCCTGGCGGCTTTGCTGTCCCATGCAGGGCTGGCGCCCGCCGGCGGCTGTGACCTGTTCCAGTACGTGCGGTGCGAGCATGCCGCCCGGTTGCACGATCACCTCGCACGACACGGGGTGCTGGTGCGCCTGTTCGAGCAGCCGGCGGCCCTGCGTTTCGGGTTACCGCCCAGCCAGGCGGACGAACGACGATTGGCCCAAGCCCTCAGTGCCTACCGCAAGGACCTTACATGACGACCCTGATGGTGCAAGGCACCACCTCCGACGCCGGCAAGAGCACCCTGGTGACTGCCCTGTGCCGCTGGCTGCTGCGCCAGGGCATCGGCGTGGTGCCGTTCAAGCCGCAGAACATGGCCCTCAACAGCGCCGTGACCGCCGACGGCGGCGAGATCGGCCGGGCCCAGGCGGTGCAGGCCCAAGCCTGTCGCCTGGCGCCGCACACCGACATGAACCCGGTGCTGCTCAAACCCAACAGCGACACCGGCGCCCAGGTGATCATCCATGGCCGTGCGGTGACCAGCATGAACGCGGTTGCCTACCATGATTACAAGGCCATCGCCATGCAGGCCGTGCTGGCCTCGCACCAGCGCCTGAGCCAGGGCTGGCCGGTGGTCATGGTGGAGGGCGCAGGGTCGCCGGCCGAGATCAACCTGCGGGCTGGCGACATTGCCAACATGGGGTTTGCCGAGGCTGTGGACTGCCCGGTGATTCTGGTCGCCGACATCAACCGCGGGGGTGTGTTCGCCCACCTGGTCGGTACCCTCGAACTGCTGTCGCCCAGCGAGCAGGCGCGCGTCAAAGGGTTCGTCATCAACCGCTTCAGGGGCGACATCGCCCTGTTGCAACCCGGGCTCGACTGGCTGGAGCAGCGCACCGGCAAACCCGTGCTCGGCGTGCTGCCGTACGTCACCGACCTGCACCTTGAAGCCGAGGACGGCATCGACCGGCGCCAGGGCGAAAAGCAGCAGCGTGTGCTCAAGGTGATCGTGCCTGTGCTGCCACGTATCAGCAACCACACCGACTTCGACCCGCTGCGCCTGCACCCGCAGGTCGACCTGCAGTTCATCGGCCCCGGTCAACCGGTGCCGCCAGCGGACCTGATCATCCTGCCAGGCTCCAAGAGTGTCCGTGGCGACCTGGCGCAACTGCGTGCGCGCGGCTGGGACAAGGCCATCGAACGCCATCTGCGTTATGGCGGCAAGGTGATCGGTATCTGCGGCGGCCTGCAGATGCTTGGGCGCGAGGTGCACGATCCGCTGGGCCTGGAAGGCGCTGCAGGCTCCAGCCCCGGGCTCGGCCTGCTGGACTACGCCACGGTGCTGGAAGCCGACAAGCAGTTGCGCAACGTCGCCGGGACCTTGCACCTGGATGCATCGCCTGTGACCGGTTACGAGATCCATGCCGGTGTCACCACTGGCCCTGCGCTGGCGCAACCAGCGATACGCCTGGCCGACGGTCGCTGCGAGGGTGCCATCAGCACGGACGGCCAGGTGTTGGCCACTTACCTGCACGGGTTGTTCGAGGGCAGCGCCTCCTGCGCGGCCCTGCTGCGCTGGGCTGGGCTTGAAGACGTGCAACAGATCGACTACGAGGCTTTGCGCGAGCGCGACATCGAACGCCTGGCTGACCTGGTGGACAAGCACCTGGACACCCAGCGCCTGCGCCAATTGTGTGGAGTACCTTGACGTGCGTACGTTCGTGATCGGCGGAGCCCGGTCTGGCAAGAGCCGCCTGGCCGAGCAGCGGGCAGCCGCCTGCGGCCTGCCCGTGACCTATATCGCCACCAGTCAACCGCTGGACGGCGAACTCGATGAGCGGGTGCAGCTGCACCGCCAGCGCCGGCCAGTGGAGTGGGGGTTGATCGAAGAACCCTTGGCCCTGGCCGCCGTACTGAAGGCCGAAGCGGCCGTTGACCGCTGCCTGCTGGTGGACTGCCTGACGCTATGGCTGACCAACCTGCTCATGCTGGACGACCCGCGCCGGCTGGCCGAGGAGCTTGATGCCTTGTTGGGCTGCCTTGAGCACCTGCCCGGCCACATCATCCTGGTCAGTAACGAGACCGGCCTGGGCGTGGTGCCCATGGGCGAGCTGACGCGACGTTACGTCGACTTGGCCGGTGTCGTGCATCAGGCGGTGGCCGAACGCTGCCAGCAGGTGATCCTCACGGTCGCCGGCCTCCCACTCACGCTCAAAGGACCTGCATCATGAACCCTGTCTGGTGGCAGATGCCCTGCCAGCCCCTTGACGAGGCGGCCATGGCCGCAGCACGCGAGCGGCAGCAACAATTGACCAAGCCTGCCGGTTCGCTCGGCCAGCTCGAAGCGCTCGCCATTCAGTTGGCAGGCCTGCAGGGCTGCGAACGGCCGTCGCTGGAGCACGTCGCCATCAGCCTGTTCGCGGGCGACCACGGCGTGGTCGAGGAGGGCGTTTCGGCGTACCCTCAGGCCGTGACAGGCCAGATGTTGCGCAATTTCGTCGGTGGGGGTGCAGCCATCAGCGTACTGGCGCGCCAACTGCACGCCACCCTGGAGGTGGTCGACCTCGGCACTGTCGACCCGACGCTCGCATTGCCGGGCGTTCGCCACATGCACCTTGGCCCCGGTACGGCTAATTTTGCCCAACAGCCCGCCCTGAGCGAGGCACAACTGCAAGCCGCCCTGCAGGCAGGTCGTGACAGCGCGCTGCGGGCGGCGGCCCACGGTGCACAGCTGTTCATCGGCGGCGAAATGGGCATCGGTAACACCACCGCAGCGGCGGCGCTGGCCAGCGTACTGCTCGCCTGTCCGCCAGCCACATTGAGCGGGCCAGGCACCGGGTTGGACAGCGCCGGCGTGCAGCACAAGGCGTACGTCATCGAGCGAGCCCTGGCCTTGCACCGCCTGGCGGCCGATGAGCCGCTGCGTGCGCTGGGCTGTGTGGGGGGCTTCGAGCTGGCGGCGCTGGTCGGCGCTTATCTCGCATGCGCCCAGGCGGGTGTGGCGGTGCTGGTGGACGGGTTCATCTGCACCGTGGCGGCCTTGGTGGCCGTGCGCCTCAACCCGCAGTGCCGCGCTTGGCTGTTGTTCGCCCACCAAGGTGCGGAGCCTGGTCACCAGGCGGTGCTGAGCGCCTTGCAGGCCGAGCCTCTGTTGGCCCTGGGGCTGCGCCTGGGTGAGGGCAGCGGTGCCGCGCTGGCCGTGCCCTTGCTGCGGCTGGCCTGCGCGCTACACGCGCAGATGGCGACCTTTGCCGAGGCTGCCGTGGAGGACCGCCCGGCATGAGGCTCGACCTGCTGCGCCACGGGGAAACCGAGCAAGGTGGCCTGCGTGGCAGCCTCGATGACGCCCTGACCGAAAAGGGCTGGGCCCAAATGCGCGCTGCCGTGGCCGACGCAGGGCCTTGGCAGGCATTGGTCAGTTCGCCGTTGCAGCGCTGTGGCCGATTCGCCGATGAATTGGGCGCTAGGCTGGGCCTGCCCGTGCAGCGCGAGCCTGCATTGCAAGAGCTGCATTTCGGCGATTGGGAAGGGCGTACGGCGTTGCAGATCATGGAACACGACGCACAGGCGCTTGGGCAGTTCTGGGCTGACCCCTATGGCTATACGCCGCCCAATGGCGAGCCGGTCCAGGCGTTTGCGCAGCGCGTCCTGACAGCCATCGAGGGGTTGTACCGCCAGCATGCCGGCAAGCGCGTACTGCTGGTCACCCATGGGGGTGTCATGCGCCTGCTGCTGGCCCGCGCCCGGGGCCTGCCCAGGGCGCAGCTGTTGCAGGTGGAAGTCGGCCATGGCGCACGGGTGCGCTTGCAAGTCGGCGAGGATGGCCAGCTGGTTGAGGAGGGTTAGCATGCAGCCATTCTGGATTGCCCTGCAGTTTCTAAGCAGCCTGCCTGTCACCTTGCCTGGCATGCCAACGCCACGCCAAGTGGGCCGCTCGTTGTTGTACTACCCCTTGGTCGGGCTGCTGTTCGGTCTGGTGCTGTGGCTGGCCAGCCACTGGCTCGAAGGCGTTCCGGCGGCGCTGCATGCTGCCTTGCTATTGACCCTCTGGGTGCTGCTCAGTGGCGCGCTGCACTTGGACGGCCTGGCAGACAGCGCAGATGCCTGGCTAGGCGGGTTTGGTGATCGTGAACGCACGCTGCAGATCATGAAGGACCCGCGCAGCGGGCCGGCAGCGGTGGTGACGCTGGTTTTGGTGCTGCTGCTCAAGTTCTGCGCCTTGTGGGCACTGATCGAGCAGGGGGCTGGCCTGCAACTGATGCTTGCACCGGTCATTGGTCGAGCAGCGATGCTGGGGTTGTTCCTGTGTACTCCCTATGTGCGCCCTGGCGGGTTAGGCCAGGCACTGGCCGATCACATGCCCCGCCGCGCAGCGGGATGGGTACTGTTGACCTGTGCTGGCCTGGGCCTGGCTTTGACCGGCTGGGCAATGGTGCTGACGGCGGTCGTGTTCGTGGCATTGCGCAGGGTGATGTGCAATCGTCTGGGCGGCACCACGGGCGACACCGCAGGTGCACTGCTGGAACTGCTTGAGCTCACAGTCCTGCTGGGCCTTGTCGTGATCCGCTGAGCAAATCGCGGCAGCGCGGTCTTCCGGCCAGCCTCAGCAAGGGGACGGCCAGCGCGTGGCGCAGTACCTGCAGGCCCCGCTGAACAGGGCCGAAGCCACGAACGTGCCCCGTTCGCGCCTGGTGGTGGGCGAGTCCGGCTGCACGCGCCGCCTGTCAGGCTGCCGGCAGTACCTGGAGGACGTACTGGGCGTGCTCGATCAGCACCGCGTGCACTGGGCGTTCTACAGTTTCCGCGAAGACAGCTGGGACGGGATGGATTACGAATTGGGTACCGCCAAAGTGCCCTGGCGTTACTGGCAGGCGATCGACCAGGGGTTGCCCGACCCGCTGCCACGGCAGGCGACGCCGGCGTTCGAACCGATACGCAAACGACTGGCCATAGACCAATGGCGACGTCTGCTGATGTCCTGCTTGCTGTCAGTCGGCTCCAGCGTTCATGCTGTAACCAAATGCTTCCTTGATAACTCGACGTACAGGGCGGTCACCGTCCCTGGAATATCAGGTTTTATCAGCGGCAGCACCTGACGACCTTGCGATGGGCTGGAGACAATAACAATGACGTCTGTATGGCGAACCAGTGGATGGGTGTTGGCTGGGGCGGCGCTGATCCTCGCGCTGTCACTGGGCGTCAGGCACGGCTTTGGCCTGTTCCTGGCGCCGATGAGCGCCGATTTCGGCTGGGGTCGAGGGGTCTTTGCCTTCGCCATCGCCTTGCAGAACCTGATCTGGGGCCTGGCCCAGCCGTTCGCCGGGGCGTTGGCCGATCGTCTTGGCGCCTCGCGGGTGGTCATGGTGGGCGGCGTGCTGTATGCGGTGGGCCTGGCGATGATGGGGATGGCCGATTCTGCCTGGTCGTTGTCACTGAGCGCGGGTCTGTTGATCGGCATCGGCCTGTCGGGTACGTCCTTTTCGGTCATCCTGGGCGTCGTCGGCCGGGCCGTGCCGCCTGAAAAGCGCAGCATGGCCATGGGCATTGCCAGTGCCGCCGGTTCGTTCGGTCAGTTCGCCATGCTGCCCGGCACCCTCGGCCTGATCCAATGGCTGGGCTGGTCGGCCGCCTTGCTGGTACTGGGCCTGCTGGTCGCCTTCATCGTGCCGTTGGTAGGCCTGTTGCGCGACCGGCCTTTGCCCGCGTACGGCAACGAGCAGACCCTGGGCGAGGCGCTGCGTGAGGCCTGTGGGCATGCCGGCTTCTGGTTGCTGGCGCTAGGTTTTTTCGTGTGTGGCTTCCAGGTGGTGTTCATCGGGGTGCACCTGCCGGCGTACCTGGTAGACCAGCATCTGCCAGCCACCACGGGCACGACCGTGCTGGCCCTGGTGGGCCTGTTCAATATCGTGGGCACGTTCACGGCCGGTTGGCTGGGCGGGCGCCTGTCCAAGCCACGGTTGCTGACCGGGCTCTACCTGCTGCGTGCAGTCGTCATCGTGCTGTTTCTCTGGGCGCCGGTGAGTGCCTTCAGCGCGTACCTGTTCGGTATTGCGATGGGCCTGTTGTGGCTGTCCACCGTACCGCTCACCAACGGTACCGTCGCGACGGTCTTTGGCGTGCGCAACTTGTCGATGCTTGGCGGTATCGTCTTCCTGTTCCACCAGCTTGGGGCGTTTCTGGGCGGTTGGCTGGGAGGCGTGGTGTATGACCGTACTGGCAGTTATGACCTGGTCTGGCAGATCGCGATCCTGCTGAGTGTCTTGGCTGCGGCGCTCAACTGGCCGGTTCGTGAACGGCCTGTGGCACGCTTGCAGGCAACAGCGGCATGAGCCCTGGACTGATCCGTATCGCCCTCGCGGTGGCGGCGCTTTTGGTGCTGACGCTGGTCTGGTGGGGGTGGCACGAGGGCGGCATGGCGCTCATGCAATTGGGCATGGGCGCCTGTTAGGCACTACGCTGCCAGTTCAAGGTTGATCGAGCAGGAGCGAGATGTCATGAGCGTGAAGTGGATGGTGGTGCCGGTATTGGCGTTGATGGCCAGCGCGTCCAGCTGGGCGACCGAATGCCCGGCCGTGTTGCAGGGTTCGTTGCCGGAGTTGCGGGGCAAGGGTGAGGTCGCTTTGTGCGAGCGGTTTGCCGGCAAGCCCTTGGTGGTGATCAACACGGCCAGTTATTGTGGGTTTGCGCCGCAGTTCGAGGGGCTTGAGGCGGTGTACAAGCAGTACCATGGCCGTGGGTTGGAGATGCTGGGTGTGCCTTCGAACGACTTCAAGCAGGAGGATGCGGACAGCGAGAAGACGGCGAAGGTGTGTTATGCGAATTATGGTGTGACGTTCACCATGACCAAGGAGCAGGCGGTGCGGGGCAAGGATGCGATTCCGATGTTCGCTGAATTGGCCAGGCAGAGCAGTGCGCCCAAGTGGAACTTCTACAAGTATGTAATTGATCGCCAGGGCAAGGTGATTGGTAGTTTTTCGAGTTTGACGAAACCGGATGACGTCGAGTTTAGAACAGCGATTGAGAAGGCTATCGCCTCGCAGCCCTGATCTTTTTGGTTTGATCAAGTAGCGATCCCTGTTAGAGCATGGGGGCTTCCAGTGATGGAACTGTATAGGTGATCTGTGGCAAGTATATATAAGGTGCTTAAGTGTACTTAGCCAATTACCCACAGTAGCTTGTAGGGGCGGCCTTCCTGGGGTACCGGGCCGACCGCTCCTACAGGGGTGATGTGTAATCCAGAAAGTTGGGCAGCTGCTCAACTCTCAAGTTCAGAGAAATGCGCTGTTTTGGCTCTTGCTCTTGCTAATGCTTTTGCTCTTGCTTCTAAGCGCGCGGTAG
>NZ_DIIQ01000029.1:0-15312 GCF_002420785.1 Pseudomonas sp. UBA5666
CAGGGCAATCAAACCCTTCCAGGGTACGACCCGATCCATCTCGATCAGGAACAGTTCCTTCCGGGTTTGCTTGCGCTTACCGGCGTACTCGACGTCGGCGAAGGTCATTTGCTTCATCGGGAAACTCGGGCAACGGGATCGGCGTATTTCACCAGATTCGAGAAGTCTTTTTCAGACCATCCCTAGGGTACCTAGAAACAACATCAAAGGAATGCTGGGCCATGACGAAAACTATCGTAGCCGCTGTACTGTCAGCCGTTGCACTGTCTACTTCAGCAGCAGAAATCTCCGGCTCGATTGGCGCTACGAATCAAGGCGGCTTAACGGCACGTGCCGGCATTGGTGTCGAATGGGAAAAGAGTTGGTTCCAGTCTGACACTGGACACCTGACAGGCTACTGGGATGCCGGATACACCTATTGGGAAGCAGGCGATGAGGCAGGCGGAGCCCACTCCCTCTCCTTCGCCCCAGTGTTCATCTACGAGTTCGCCGGGAGCGACATAAAGCCCTTCATCGAAGTCGGCATTGGTGTCGCGCTTTTCTCCGGCACCACCGCAGGTGATAGAGAGCTTGGCTCCGCCTTCAACTTCGAAGATCGAATTGGTGCAGGCTTGAAATTCAGCGGTGGGCAACGTATCGGCGTCCGAGCACTGCATTACTCCAACGCCGGCATCAAACAACCCAATGACGGTATCGAATCGTTCGCGCTTTTCTACAGTCAGCAAATCTGAAAGCATCCAGTACGCATTCACTGGCGCAGGGGAAATGCTATCTGGCCAGGGCCAATAATATGTAAGCCTGAATAGCCGCAATTATCGACGCTGGCGATGGCGATAAGCGAAAGGTTTTAGCCACCCCGCCAGAATCCCCCTATTTCTCTGCTAGGAGCTTGCAAAAAAACGCTTACGCAGACTCACTTTCGCGCAAGTGCTCCAAGAATAACCTCGCTGCAACCGTTAATGCCAATTGTGATCTGACGCACACGCTGAGTTCGCGAGAAGCCCACGCTTCCTCTAGGTTGACTACCTTCGCTCCGTCCATCCTGTAAATCGCCGCACTCCCCTCTGGCATGATGCCAATGCCCAGACCCGCCTGAATCATTAGGCACAAGGCGTCATAGCTGGACACCTCCATGCGGATTTTAAGCGAGCGCCCCAGGTCATTGGCTGCTTTGATCAACTGAAAATTAAGATGAGTACCGCTGCGCAAGGCGATGTATTCGTGATCCAGGGTTTCGCTGAACCTGACGGATTGTCTTGCTGCGAGTGGATGTCCGAGGGGGATTAGTAACACCAGGCGATCATTACGAAACGGGAAAACTTCGATGTCAGCGCCGTGGGGCAGGCGGGTGAAGATACCGATGTCGGCGCGGTTTTCGGCAACGGCTTTGGTGATAGCCAGGCTTTGTTTTTCTTCGAACCTGACGTTGATCAGTGGGTACTGCTCCATGAATGACTTGATGAGGTCAGGCAGGAATTGCGTGATGGCGGAAATGTTGGCCAGAACGTGCACCGAGCCACGGCGGCCATGTGAGAACTCGCGCATCTGCACGATAATTTCATTGAGGTTATTCAGTGCACTGCGGGCCATGAACAGTAGCGATAGGCCGGCGTCAGTCGGGGTAATGCCCTTGTTGGTGCGGTTGAGTAATTTCGAGTCGAGGAGTTCTTCAAGTTCGCTGAGTCGCTTGCTGACTGCCGCCGCCGCGAAGTGTTCGCGTTTGGCGGCAGCCGCGATGGTGCCTTCTTCAACGACGCTGACGAAGAGTCGCAACGAGACCGGATCGAGCTTCATGGATGGTACCGGTTTGGCCTGACAGGCCAGCATAGTACCTTCTCAGGCATCGACTCAGAATGCCCCGGACAATAGATGGCCGGCGTTGGGTACCTGGGCCTTGAGCCCGAGGGTTTTCAGCATCTGATAAACAGTGGCGATTGATGCGGACAACACCGGTTTGTCGAGGCGATCCTGAACCTTCTGGATCGCTGGCAGCGACGGCATTTGCACACAGCAAGACAACACCACCCCATCGGCCTGACCGATGTTCAGCTTGTCGGCATGCGCTACCAGATTCATCGGATCCAGACGACCGACTTCGAGGTTGTCGGACACTTCAAGGCTGATGGAGTCGACCACTTCGATTCCGGCCGCTTCGATATAGTCGATGACTTGTTGGGTCAGTGGTTTCATGTACGGCGTGATGATCGATATTTTTTTGTAGTCGAGCATGTGCAAGCTATCGATCAGTGCACCGGCCGAACTCAGGACTGGGGCGTTCGACTGGTTGGAAGCAACGGTTTTACCCAGTCGATCCTGCGAGACTTTGTGATAGTTGGCCCCCTGGCACATGATCGCCACCAGGCAGGCATAGGCCATGACATCGACTCGCGCATCGCTGAGTTCCAATGCACAACGGTCACTGTCGATGTCCATCTTCTTCAGCTCTTCCGGGCTGACGTGCATCATGCGCATACGCGAAGAGTGGAAGGTAAAGCGCTCTTCTGGAAACAACTCGTAGCGCGAGGTCAGCATGGCCGGGATTTCGGTTTCCATCGTGGTGTTGGAGCTTGGGACGATTTGCCCGATGCGGAAGTTCTTCATGGTCTTGTCCTTTGAAAGGTACGGATCAGTTGCCGCTGGTGAGTTGAACGCCTTTGGTTTCCTGCAACGTGAACACCATGACGGCTGCGATGAGATAGGAAACTGAAGCAAGGGAAATGGTGGCGGTGAAGCCGATAAGGGGGATCAGTACCGGTACCAGCTTGATGCCGGCGATGGCGCCGACCCGCCCGAAGTTGAAGCAGAAACCTGACGCGGTTGATCGGATGCTGGTAGGGAACAATTCCGAGTACCAAGCACCGAAGCCGCTGAAGTAGCCCGTGAAGAAACCGAGCAGGGCGGCCAATGAACCGAGGGTGATGATGTTCTGGGTGGTGAACAGTAACTTGCCTTCGGTCAACGGCATCAGGGTCGCCGAATAGGCGAACACCGGCACCATGATCGCCATGCCACCGAAAAACACTGCGAACGACAGTCGACGACCGATGCTTTCGGCGAGGTAGCCGTAAGCCAGGTAACCGAGCGTGGCACCAATACCGATCCAGATGACGAACACCGGGGCTTGATCGATGCGCACGTTGAGAATGTTCTGCAGGTAAGCCGGCATGAAGGTGGTAATGATCCAATAGCCATACATGCCCAGGATTGAAATGCTCAGGCCCAGCAGCGTCATTTTCAGGTACTGCGGATGAAAGATCTCCATCAGCCGGCCCTTGTTGCTGTTACGACGCATGAACTCGCGGTTGGCCAGCCAGACCGGTGACTCCTTGACGAATAACCCAATGAACAACAGGGTAAAAAAGGACGGAATAGAGGCGTAGATGAACAGATTGCGCCAGGACTCGGGGTTGGCGTCGTCCAGGAAGCTCCAGGCAAAAATCGCTGCCAGAAGGCCGCCGCCCGACCAACCTGTCTGCATCACGGCAAAGGCTTTGGCACGCCCAGCGGACGGCCAGATCTCCGATACCAGCGCGGCAGCAGCAGACCACAATCCACCGACGGCGATGCCAACGCAGAAGCGGAATACGTTGAGCTGCCAAAGGCTATCGGCAAAGCCACAAAGTAAGGTGCCGGTGCCGTAGACAAACACCGAGAGCATCATGGTTTTCTTGCGGCCGATCTTGTCAGAAATATTGCCAAGGAAGAAACCGCCGATACCGGTTGCCAGCAGAAACCAGGCAACGGTAGAAACGACATCGCTCATACCAATGGAGAAAGTCTTCGCGACCGACAGCAGAACAAAACCGAAGACTGTTGCGTCCAGGGCATCAAATAACCAAGCAGCCCAGGAACCACCCAAGGTGGTGTATCGTTGACTGGCAGTCAGCTGGCTGGCGCCATCCACTTCGGAGGTACCGATCGCAGAACCGGCGGTTAGGGTTTTCATGGTTAAACCTCGCGGGACTCTCGTTGTTATTTTTTGAAACTCGCACACCGACGAAGTCGACCGGCAAACGAAGCTCATGTGTGGTCGATGTTAGGAGGGGAAGAAAGCGTCGTATATCAGGCATTCACGATCTTGCCATCGCGGACGGCGATGGCAAATGTAGATCCTTGAAATAGAAGCAAAAAAAGGGATTAGAGGCTTCTGGTGTATATACCCCGCCTCAGCTAGCGCCATCGTCCATGCACCTAGCTCGACCAAGATCCAGAAAGGCAAGCGTGATCCGCAGATGCACCAACCCAAGATGGGCAACCAGTACTACTTCGGCATGAAGGCATATATCAGTGCCGGTGTCGAATCTGGCCTGTGCACAGTGTCCTGGGGACGGCAGCCAACGCGGCGATCAGCCCTCTTCGCCTATAGGAATGCGGCCTCAAGTTTTACGGCAGTAGCTCCTGCATCAGTATGTACAGCGTCTGCTTTATCGGTGTATCGAGCTCCGTCCATGCGAGGCCCAGCGCTGTCTGATGCTCGCCCAGAGCAAGAGGTCTGATAGTGATATTCGGGGGCAAGGCCATGGCCGCTCCCTCGGGTGCCGCGTAGTCTCGCCGCAGCCATTGCCCCCACCATTGCTAGCAGATTGATCGGCTTGGGTTGGCTCGCCGCACCGCTACTCGCCTGCGGCGTGCTAAAAATCATCTACGATCTGACGCTCCTGACCGCGTGTGCCATGTCAGGTTTGAGGGGGATCCCTCATGAATTCACTTTGATATAACAGCGCATCGTCTTGTTTGGCGTCGCACTGATGCTGGCGGTTTCGCTCACCGAAAGCCTGGTTCTGAGGAGTCAGTCAAACCATGGGCTTCTGATTACCCAAAGCGGTAATCACTAGACGCCTGGACAAGAATTCTCTGACCCTTTTCGGAAGCTAATCGCGGCGGGGCAATCGATTGCTCGATACACCGCAGGTTACCCAGGTGAGAGATGCACCCGTTCTAACTATCCCAATCGATTTTCATAAAGAGGTCTCGCATACGTGACGTCCAAATAGGCTCGATTGCTTGAGCATAGGCAAGCTTGCCAAAAATAAAGTTTTTCAGACCCCACGAGTTATCGAACTTACGAGCCTTTCGATGGTTAGACACGCCAACATCCGGCCTTAGCATAAAATGGATATGAGTGCGTACCTCAGCCTTGAACTCTTTTGAAAGCTTAGGCACATGCCCATCCACCAATAGGCCTAAGACAACCTTTCTCGCGCCAGGCGGGATAATTTTAGTTTTACTCTTATTTGGCCACAGCCCATGTGCTCGCATGATTTCATAAATTTCGCGAACAATATTTTCAGCCCCATCTCGGTTAAACGTACCGAAGGAGGAAAACGTAAGATCATCCGCATATCGCGTATAGGCGAGATCTTTGCTATTTGCAAACTCAGCAAGCGAATGATCAAGCGTGCGGGCTACAAGATTTGACAGCAAGGGACTGGTTGCTGCTCCTTGCGGAAGGTGACCAATCGCAACATTCTTGCACGGTAAGTTGCCCATCCCGTCCTTGAAACGATCAGTTTTAACCGGATTGCCCGAAGGACGCACTCGTGTACAAATGCGAGCCAGTTCAAAGGCTACAAGCGCTTGATAGCCCATTTCTCGGAATACGCGATAAACGTCAGGCTCCAAGATCGACTCAAAGAAATTCGTAGCACCCAGCTTGATCATCCACTTGCATCCAGCGTGCATGGCTGCAGCATCGCGCGGGGATGTTTTTTCCTTGTAGGCGTAACTGGCCGGATGCGAGTGAACGTGCATCAGAATATTTTTATGAATCCACCGCTGCATTTTCAGCAACGAAGGATGAGGAGCACAAATATACCTGAATCGGTTTGCGCCGAAGCTAACAACATTTTTTTCAGTTTGAAAACCTTGTAACTCTCAACTCGCTCGCTCCTGGCGGCCACGCCTCTCAGAAATCCGTAGGACACGCCTGCTTCATGGGCCAAGTGCCTCAATGTCAAGATAGGAGACAGTAATGGAAAGTTTGCATGTAGCAGTTGCGCAGTACGCAGCGCATTGTTCAAAACGCCCTTATCGACGTTTTGGTTTAATCCGGCGCTTTTATAGCGCTGAGGGCTCCAGCGATTCATCTACCTTAGATTCCGCCCAGGCGGATGAGCGCCTCGAGACCGCAAGACATACACCAGCGTAAGAGCGAGGCGCTCAACCTCCTGTTCAGCGGGGGTTCTTCCTGTGGATAGCATAACCTGCTTCCTACAGCCTCTAGAGTCTAGAGGATTCTAGATTTCGCTAAGTTGGAGCCCTCAGCTGGGACGGATAGTACTCGACCAGCGGAGCTGCTGTCACCACCTTTGAAGCTGGCGCTGCGCAGAGGCTTGAAACCAGCTTGCGCCCACTATCCGTCATGCGATTTTTTGATGTAATCCAGTCGAAGTCCCCGGTCACGGAGATATGTCACTTACGCGTACCCATCAAGCCTTTGAGATTTGCCGCGACCGGCTAGACAAGGATTGGGAACTGACTTTTTGTCGGGTGCTTATTCATCAACGGTCACTTCACCATTGATGAAGGCAGCCTGATCGGGCACCCCATGCATCGGAGCGATGGGTATGCCCGGGGCAGGCATTTCGACTGACCACTAGGAACACCGGCAATGCAGCGCCCGTGCCTCAGGCTCAGGAGACCGGTGACCCCGGCTCTGAGACCTCCTCACGGCGGACAAGGTATTCCAGCAATTGCCGGGCGATAACCGACAGACCTTCGACATCGCGCACACCGATTTTCAGCTCCCGCCGCGCCCAGACATCGGTCAGCGGGATCACCGCGATATCGAGTGCCGACAGGTAGGTACGCGCGACCTTCTCCGGCAGCATGCCGACGCCCATTCCGGTGTGGATCATCCGGCAGATCCCTTCGAAGCTGCGTACCTGGATGCGCATGCGCAGGGACAGGCCCTGCTGCAATGCCGCCTGTTGCAACAGGGTATGCAGGGAAGCGTCCTGCTGTAGGCCGATGAAGTCATAGGCAACGGCATCCCTTAAGGCAAGGCGTTCACACCCGGCCAGCGGATGCTCGCTGGGAGTGACCAGCACCAGTTGGTCATGCCGGTAGCTGTAGACATGAAGATCGCCGGCGGGCACGTGCCCGGCGAAAATGCCGATATCGGTCAGCCCCTCGCTGACGGCGCGCACCGTCTCGCTGCTGATGCGCTCCTCGAGGTCGATCTTGACGTCCGGATGGGCCCGGCAGAAAACACTCAAATCCCCCGGCAGGAATTCAATCACCGCCGAGGTGTTCGCATAGATGCGCACATGCCCCTTGACCCCTTCGCTGAACTCGCTCATATCGGCACTCAACTGGCGAAGGTTGTCCAGCATGTTGCGCGCATGGTGCAGTAAAGCATGCCCGGCTGGCGTCAGCGCGACGCCCTTGTGCTGACGATAGAGCAAGGTGATACCGAGCTGGCTTTCCAAGTCACTGATGCGCTTGCTCACCGCCGCCAAGGCCAGGTGCTCGCGCTCAGCAGCCCGGGTCAGGCTGCGCTCGGCGGCGATGGAGACGAACAGCTTGAGCGTGACGAAATCAATACGGCGCATATAAGGGGCCTCTCTGTTCGGCGAAGCAGGACAGTTCCTTGCCCCAGTTCCAGAGCTTGGTATCGTTCTCCCTTCGCAAAACACGAAGACTGGCTTAGTAATTGATCAATTGTCCACTGCCATTAGCCTGAACCATCCTTCGACTTAAATAACAAACACGATGGTACAAACATGGCAGAACAAATCCAGGGCAGCAGCATGGCGCTGCAAGACCTCAAGGTGGTGGAGATGGGGCAGCTGATCGCTGGCCCCTTCGCCAGTAAGATGCTCGGCGAATTCGGCGCCGAGGTGATCAAGATCGAACCGCCCAAGGTGGGCGACCCGCTGCGCAAGTGGCGCAAGATCAAGGACGGCACCTCGCTCTGGTGGCATGTCCAATCGCGCAACAAGCAATCGATCACCCTCGACCTCCGGGAAGCCGAAGGGCAGGACCTCGCCCGCCGGCTGATCACCGAGGCCGACGTGCTGGTGGAGAACTTCCGCCCCGGCACACTCGAAGCCTGGGGCATGAGCTGGGAGACGCTGTCCGAGCTTAACCCGCGGCTAATCATGCTGCGCATTTCCGGTTATGGCCAGACCGGTCCCTACCGGGATCGCCCGGGATTCGGCGTGATTGGCGAGGCCATGGGCGGCCTGCGGCACCTGTCCGGCTATCCCGGCCAGGCGCCGGTGCGCGTCGGGGTCAGCATCGGCGACTCGCTGTCCTCACTCTATGGCGTGATCGGCGTATTGCTCGCTCTGCAGGAGCGCCAGCGCAGCGGTCTGGGGCAGTGCATCGACGTCGCGCTCTACGAGTCAGTATTCGCCATGATGGAAAGCCTAGTGCCCGAGTACGATGCCTTCGGCTATGTACGCGAGCCGGCCGGTAGTGCTCTGCCCGGCATCACCCCATCCAACTCCTATCCCTGCAATGACGGTACCTATGTGCTGATCGCCGGTAACGGCGACAGCATCTACAAGCGCCTGATGGGCCTGATCCACCGTCAGGACCTGGCCGACGACCCCAGTCTGGCGCACAACGATGGCCGCAGCAAGAAGGCCGACGTAATCGACGCGGCGATTGCTGAGTGGACTCGGCGGCGCTCACGCGATGAAGTGCTGCATGCGCTGAACGCGGCGCGAGTGCCGGTTGGCTACCCCTACACCGCCGCCGACATCGCAACGGATCCTCATTACCTGGCACGCCAGATGATCAAGACCGTGCAGACGACTGCCGGCCCTCTCAAGGTGCCTGGGGTACTGCCCAAGCTCAGCCGGACGCCTGGCCGGCTCGGCAGTGGCGGCCCGGAGCTGGGCGAGCACACCGACGACGTGCTGGCCGGACTCGGCCTGAGCCAGTCGCAACGCCAGGCGCTGCGCGAACGCGGCGTCATCTAATCGACAGGCCGCAGCGCCCCATCACCATCAGCAACAGCATCAATCAAAGAGGCCCAGCCATGCCGGCTGGGCTCGACACCCGCCAAAAATAATTACAAGGAATACCGTGTTAACCATGACCATCATTCTGGCAATACTGCTCTGTATTGGTGTCGGCTATTGGCTGAACATCAACATCGGCCTGTTGGCCATTAGTGCCGCCTATCTTATCGCCACCACCATGATGGGAATCAGCGTCAAAGAGCTAGTGACCTACTGGCCGCTGAACCTATTTTTCATCATCTTCGCAGTGACCTTCTTCTTCGGCTTCGTCATCGCCAACGGAACCATGGAGAAGATCGCCAGAAATGCCGTGTTCATGGCTCGCGGCATGCCCAGCATGATTCCCTTTGCGCTGTACGGGCTGGTCCTGTTGGTCGCGGGAATCGGTCCTGGGCATTATGCGGTGTTCGTGTTCCTCTCCCCCTTGGTGATGTCGGTCGCCAGTCGTACCGGCATGAGCCGGCTGCTAGGTGCGATCATCGTCGTCTCAGGCGGCATGGCAACCACCTTCACCAGCATCAGCCTGGGCGGGCGCGTTACCCAGGGCATCCTCGAAAACGCCGGTTATGACGCAGTGACCGCCGCGGACTACACCCACACGCTGCTGGTGGACTCCTTCATCTTCCAGACGCTGGTGTTCCTCGTAGCGTACGTCGTGCTCAAGGGTTATCAGACCGAGAGCCTGGATACCGAGCGCCCGGCTCCTTTCGATGCCCAGCAGCGGCGCACCCTCTGGCTGGTGGCCTTCATCATCGCGCTGATCATCGTGCCCTCGACCATCGCCGCGTTCCTGCCGACTGGCTCGGTATTCGCCACCATCGCCTCGCACATCGATCCGACATTCATCTCGATCATCGGCGTAGTGCTGGCGCTGATTCTGCGAGTGGGTGACGAGAAGGCCGCATTGGCCAAGGTCCCAATGGCAATCATCATCCTGCTGTGCGGCATGGGCATGCTCATCAGCGTGGCTGTCAAGGCCGGCACCATCGCGGCCCTGTCGCAGTGGCTGGCGGCAAACGTCAGCGTGGCGATGGTGCCCTATGCTACCGGCGTATCCGCGAGCGTGATGAGCTTCTTCTCCAGCACACTGGGCGTGGTGATGCCGACGCTGTTCCCCATCGTTCCGAACCTCGCCACCAATGCAGGCCTTAGTCACACCGTGCTGCTGTCGGCCATCGTGCTGTGCTCGTCGCTGACCGGCTTTTCGCCCTTCTCCTCGGGCGGTGCGCTGGCGCTGGCCGGCGTTCAGGAGGAAGCCGAGCGCGGCAAGCTGTTCTACCGCTTATTGCTGGTACCGCTGTTCGGCGTTGCTGGGGTTCTGGTTCTCGTTTTCTTTGGCCTGCTTGGCTGACACCTGGCCGGCAGACCGGACTCGAGACGGCGCCGTCCCAAACGGAAGGGATAGAAGATGACTGCACAAACGCTTTTCGAAAAACTCTGGGCACGCCATGCCGTGCTCGATACCGACGACGGCCAGACGCTGCTGTACGTCGACCTTCACCTCATCAACGAGGTGACCAGCCCTCAAGCTTTCGACGGCCTGCGCCTGAATGAGTTGCAGCCCTGGCGCCCCGGCTCGGTGCTCGCCACCTCCGACCACAACGTGCCGACCAAGGCGCGTGAAGCAGGCATCACAGATGCGGTGGCGCGCCGGCAGGTCGAGGCGCTGGAACGCAACTGCGCCGAGTTCGCCCTGCAATTCTTCGACATGAAGGATGAGCGCCAGGGCATTCTGCACGTGATCGGCCCGGAGCAGGGCATCACCCTGCCGGGCATGACCATCGCTTGTGGCGATTCGCACACCACCACCCACGGCGCCTTCGCGGCCTTGGCATTCGGCATCGGCACGTCGGAGATCGAACACATCCTGGCCACGCAGTGCCTGCTGCTGAAAAAGCTCAAGACACTGCGTATCACCATCGACGGTGTGCTTGCACCCCACGTATCATCCAAAGACTTGGCGCTGGCACTCATTGGCATGATCGGCACCGCCGGCGCGACCGGCTACGCCATCGAGTTCACCGGTGAAACGGTTTCGGCGATGAGCATGGAAGCGCGCATGACCCTCTGCAATCTCGCCATCGAAGCGGGTGCCCGGTGCGCCATGGTCGCCTTCGATGACACCACCTCCAGCTACCTCAAAGGTCGCCCGCTGGCTCCCGCTGGCGAGCAGTGGAATGCCGCCGAGGCGTACTGGCGAACGCTGCACAGTGACCCTGACGCGCGCTTCGATCGCGAACTGCAACTGGATGCGGCCAGCATTCGCCCCCATGTCACCTGGGGAACCTCGCCGGAGATGGCTACCGATGTCGACGGCCAGGTGCCGAATCCCGAGACCGAAACCGATCCGGTCAAACGCCGCGGCATGCAGCAGGCGCTGGAATACATGGGCCTGCAAGCCGGAACGCCGATCCGTGAAATCAGGCTGGACAAGATCTTCATTGGGTCCTGCACCAACTCGCGCCTCGAAGACCTGCGCCTGGCCGCCGGTGTGGTCAACGGTCGGCGGGTCGCTGACAACATCGTTCAAGCGCTGGTCGTACCGGGCTCGGGCCTGGTGAAGCGGCAAGCAGAAGCCGAAGGTCTGGATCGGATCTTCACCGACGCCGGCTTCGAATGGCGCGACGCGGGATGCTCGATGTGCCTGGGCATGAACGAGGACCGCCTCGGCAAAGGCGAGCGCTGTGCCTCGACCTCCAACCGCAACTTCGAAGGACGGCAGGGCCCCGGCGGGCGCTCTCATCTGGTCAGCCCGGCAATGGCGGCGGCAGCGGCCATCGCCGGCCATTTCACCGATATCAGCGATCTCTGAGGGACGAACATGCAAGCCTTCACCCAACTCGAAAGCACCGTGGTTCCACTGGATCGCTCCAACATCGACACCGACGCGATCCTACCCAAGCAGTTCTTGATGATCATCGAGCGCACCGGCTTCGGCCCGCACCTGTTCGACGAGTGGCGCTACCTCGACCGCGGCGAACCCTACAAGGACTGTTCACAGCGCCCGCTGAACCTGGAGTTTCCACTCAACCAGCCGCGCTACGCCGAGGCCAACATTCTGCTCACCCGGGCCAACTTCGGCTGCGGCTCGAGCCGCGAGCACGCGCCCTGGGCGCTAGCCGACTGGGGTATCCGCGCGATCATCGCGCCGAGCTTCGCTGAGATCTTCTACGGCAACTGCTTCAAGAACGGCCTGCTGCCCATCGTCCTTGACGAGCCGACCATCGACCGTCTGTTCGGCGCTGTGGACGGCACCCCCGGCTACAGCCTGAGTATCGACCTCGAGCAGCAGGAAGTGGTGGAGCCTAATGGCCATGTCAACCGCTTCGAGATCGACGGCTTCCACAAGGAGTGCCTGCTCAAGGGCCTGGACGAGATCGGCCTGACTCTGTTGAAGCGAGAGAACATCCGTCGCTTCGAACAGGCTCGCCGGCATCAGGAGCCCTGGATCTTCACAGGCGCCTGATTGGGCCGCCGAGCAAAAATCATTCCTCCCGGCGCGGGCGAGCCGCAGCAGCCCGCGCGAACCTGATAGGACACGAGATGAACAAACACCTGTATATCCAAGAAGTCGCCACCCGCGACGGATTCCAGATCGAACCCGGCTTCGTCCAAACCGAGGACAAGATTGCCCTCATTGATCGCCTGTCGCAGACCGGCCTGGCGAAGATCGAAGTGACCTCCTTCACTTCGCCCAAGGCTATTCCCAACCTACGCGACGCGGAAGAGGTAATGCTCGGCATCCGCCGCGTGCCGGGTGTCGACTACACCGTGCTGGTGCCCAACGTGAAGGGTTGTGAGCGTGCCCTTTCCTGCGAGGTGGATGAGCTCAATCTGGTGATGTCGGCCAGCAACACCCATGGTCTGGCCAACCTGCGCATGACAGCAGAACAGTCGCTGGCGCAGTTCAGAGAGATCATCGAGGTCACCCGCGGCAGTCGCGTGTTCGTCAACGCCTCGCTGTCCACCACCTTCGGTTGCCCCTTCGAGGGCAAGGTGCCGGAGACGCATGTCCATGAATTGGTCGGCAAGCTGTTCGACATCGGCGTGCACGGTGTGACCCTCTGCGACACCACCGGCATGGCCGATCCGGCACAGGTCGAACGCATCTGCCGGACCGCCCTGGCTCGCTGGCCGGAGGCGTTATTCACCCTGCATTTCCACAATACCCGCGGCATGGGCCTGGCCAACGCCTTGGCGGCGCTGAACGCCGGTATAGATCGCTTCGACGCCTCGCTCGGAGGCCTGGGCGGCTGTCCCTATGCGCCGGGCGCCAGCGGCAATATCTGCACAGAAGACCTGGTGCACATGTTCCAGCGCATGGGCCTCGACACCGGCGTTGATCTCGACCGGCTGCTGCAGGCTGCCCAGACCCTACCTGGCCTAGTGCAGCACGAGGTGCCCGGCCAAGTGCTCAAGGCTGGCAAGGCGGACCGCCGCTATCCGAAGCCGAAGTGGTTGGAGCCCCAGGCCTGAGCGTCTGCTCTCTCCCCCTTCGAAGAGGATGTATCAGCTGGCGTGTAGTCGATTAACGCAGAGAGGGTATCGACATCGGAATGAAGTCACGCTTGGCCCTGAGCCTCAGAGCAGCGTTGCGCCCTTCGCGCGCCCGATCACGTTCCTCCGAAGGGATTCATCGATGCGGGCTGCAACAGCGGTCTTGGGCGCGGTTAGCCGCTCGTTCCGGCAACGGCGTGCTATTTCCGCGCGAACAGTACGGCACTGAGGTGTCCCGCAATTTCATCAGCTCAGTCATCGATGCTGTGATGGAAGAAGTCGGTGCCTGGCAAGCGACGGCCGCTGGAGCCCATGTATCATGGTGATTCCCTTTGGTGCACTACGGCTGAAAAATCCGTGACGAAGGCATGGGCAACCGCCGTGAGGTTTATCGGTAACTGAAAGGACCCATGACATGACCCAGACCGAGAAACACCTTGAGCAACTTCAAGCGCGCATTGCCGAGTTGAAAGCGCAGTATCAGCAGCTGCAAGACAATTACGACGATGCAGTTCTCTTGTGCTCAAGCCTGCTGCGCGCCCTGGTCAACGCTGACTATGGCGACTGTGAGACGCTGGTGAAGCACACCGGCTGCTCGGCTGAGCGCAAGGCCGACGCGCTGCAATACATCATTGAGGTGCGCGCTGGGTATGGCTGAGCGCACTGCGAATAACGCGGGCTATGTTAATTAGCCCCACACCTTGCCCGGGTGTGGGGGCTTTTTGCGCCGGCTGGACGGACTTCAGACTAAATGAGAATTCCTCAAATCGGCATGTCAAGCGATGACCTATTGGCAGGACGGGCAGGTACGGCACACGTTGCTGGATGGTGCGCCAACGACTTGAAGTGCCTGTTATCGGCATCCAGCGCATCGATGGAACCGGTTTCAATGTCGTACACCCAGCCGTGCAAATTCAGCAGGCCTTTTACTTGGGCCAGGCGCACGTTGGCACACGACACAGTTGATCAAAGGAAATTCTGAAAAAGACTTCCTGATTTGGCAAAATCCCAGGACACCAATCGCCGAGCTTTTCGATGATGAAGCAAATGACCTTCGCCGATGCCGAGTACGCCGGTAAGCGCAAGCAAACCCGGAAGGAACTGTTCCTGATCGAGATGGATCGGGTCGTACCCTGGAAGGGTTTGATTGCCCTGATCGAACCTCATTACCCGAAGGGCGAAGGTGGTCGTCCGGCCTATCCGTTGATGGCGATGCTGCGGGTTCATCTAATGCAGAACTGGTTCGGTTACAGCGATCCGGCGATGGAAGAGGCGCTGTACGAGACGACGATCTTGCGCCAGTTTTCCGGTCTGAGCCTGGAGCGAATCCCGGACGAAACCACCATCCTCAACTTCCGTCGTCTGCTGGAAAAACACGCTTGATCAAGGACGCGGGGCATGCCGAACATAAAACCATTTGACATGAAGCTTCTAGATCTCCTCTTCGAAATGGAAGGGGGATACGTTTTGAATTTTTCGAACGCCACCTTCAGCCGGTTCTTTCTCGGGGAGTTAGGGATGGTCTGAAAAAGACTTCCCGAATCTGGTGAAATACGCCGATCCCGTTGCCCGAGTTTCCCGATGAAGCAAATGACTTTCGCCGACGCCGAGTACGCCGGCAAGCGCAAGCAGACCCGCAAAGAGTTGTTCATGATCGAGATGGATCAGGTGGTGCCGTGGAAGGGTTTGATTGCCCTGATCGAGCCGCACTACCCCAAGGGTGAAGGTGGTCGTCCGGCGTATCAGCTGAGGGCGATGCTGCGCGTACATTTGATGCAGAACTGGTTCGGCTACAGCGATCCGGCGATGGAGGAGGCGCTGCACGAGACCACAATCTTGCGCC
>NZ_DIIQ01000036.1:0-18226 GCF_002420785.1 Pseudomonas sp. UBA5666
ATTTTGTCTACACCCTCTTAAACAGGGGCAAAGAGTTTCTGCGCCCATTGAAAATGATCACGAGTGGAGCTGAGAAATGCGGCTGATGTAAGTTTGGACATAGGCGTCCAATTCGCCTATGGAGGCTCGCTCAAGCGCTTGCTGGTGCAGCCTTGAGGTGACGCTCAGCGCCTCCAGATTCGACTCTTCGTCGCCGGCCAGACCCTTGAAGTATTCGGCGTGCTGCTTGCTCTGAAGAAGGCCGAACCGCGCCAGACTCGATTTTCGTTTTCGCAGCGCCTCCAGCACCTGTGCCGAAGGCGTCAGGGTGCAGTTTTCGACCTTGTCTCGCTGTGATTGGACGGCCTCGGTATGGAGGTCGCCAGCGTGGCTTCGATCCAGCAACGCGCCGAGTGGCTGAATGCTCTCCAACAAGTCGCAAGCCCAGGTTTTCAAATCGGTGTTCTGTCCTTCCCTCAGCAGTTGCAGCCCGGGTCGACGACCTTCTTTGGCGACCTTGAGGAAATTTTGATCGGCATGCAGTTGCTCATCACTGCTCAGTCGCGGACTGTCCTGCAACGCGCAAAACAACAAAAACGCATCGAGAAAGCGCATTTGGACAAGATCCATTCCCGCTGGCATAAATGGATTGATGTCCAGGCAGCGCACTTCCACGTATTGAATGCCCCGTGACAACAACGCCTGAAGCGGTCTTTCGCCGATATCTGTCACCCGTTTGGGGCGGATACTGGCGTAGAACTCGTTTTCAATCTGCAGCGTGTGAGTGCTCAGCTGCACTCGTTCGCCCGCCTGGTGAGTCCCCATTTCCTCATAGCCTGGGTGGGGCGTGGAGACCGCACGGTGTAACATTTCCATGTAATTGCCAAGGGTGTCATAACTCGGATTGAGGTCGGATTGGGCTCGGCTTTGATAACCCAGATCGCTCATGCGCAAGCTGGTGGCAAAGGGCAGGTAGAGAGTGTGCTCATCGAGCCGTTCGAGTGCGTGCGCGCTTCCCTTGAGAAAGCTGGACTCCACCGCTGGGGAGGCGCCGAACAGATACATCAGCAACCAGCTGTAGCGTTTGAAATTACGAATCAGGGCCATATAGCACGCTGACTGATAATCCTGCAGGGCCTGCGTATCACCTTCCTCCCGTTGCAGAAGCGCGAAGAGCGCTTCGGGCATCGAGAAGTTGTAATGAATGCCGGCAATGCACTGCATTTTTTTGCCATAGCGCAAGGCCAATCCTTTGCGGTAAAGATATTTCAACTGCCCTGTATGTGAAGTGCCGTAAAAGGCGATCGGTATGTTTTCTTCTTCCGGGAGGGGGCATGGCATGGACAAGCTCCACAGAAATTCCCCTTCAAGGTTGCTGCAAGCGAATCGGTGGATTTGCTCCAGGCAGGCCAAGGATTCCACTGCCCCCGGCATGGCCGGAGTGATGAATTCCAGCAAGGATTCGGAGTAGTCGGTGGTTATCTGCGGATGGGTAAGTGCCGAACCCAGTGCGACAGGGTGCGGTGTCAGTGCAAGGAGTCCCTCGCAATCCACGCGCAAACATTCGCGCTCAATCCCTCTCAGGCATTGACTCAACAGGTCGTAATGGGCCGGTTGCGCCAGCAGCCTTTGTCGACGAAACAGAAGATCACTCAAGGGTCATTCCTGCGCACACAGTTGGGTTGATGAGACCGGTTGTCCTGCTGTTCCAGTCTTTTTTCGGGTCACGCGGTCCACCAGATACACCAGCCCGTGATAATCGATCCCGCCATGCTGGCTCAGGCCAATCTCACAAGTGCGACTGGTGGAAATGCCTTCGCTGCAGTACTGCACCGCATCTTTCAGAGTGCGCAGTGAATGTGCATTCAGTTCGGGAGTGGTGAAGCCCTTGTCGCCGGCAAACCCGCAGCAATGAATGCCTTCGGGGATGACCACGTTGTTGCTGCATTTGCGCGCCAGATCGATCAGCGCCTGGCTTTCACCAAGGTGCTGGGTGCTGCAGGTGACATGCACCGCGATGGGCGCTTCCTGCGGCGTGAACTGCAGTCGATCCATCAGGTGCGTACGAATGAAACGTACCGGGTCGTACAGGTCCAGGCGTACTTCGCCCAGGTCCTGGATCAGGCGCAACGTGCAGGGGCTGGTGTCGCAGTAGATCGGGTCGAGTCCGCCACGGCTGGCGTGGCGCAGAGCGCCAATCAGTTCCTGGCGTTTGTGTTCGGCCTGTTCAGCATAACCCTTAGAGGCGAACGGCTGGCCACAGCAGAGGTTGTCCAGGTTGTCCGGGAAGACCACCTGGTAACCGGCTTTTTCCAGCAGGCCGCGGGTCTTGTCGCACAGCGACATTTGTTCCTTGTCGCCCGCCGCCGGCCCCATCGCCCGTGAAACGCATGCGGCCAGGTACACCACGCGCGGGCGTTCGTCGCTCACTGTCGGGCTGAAGCGAATGGCTTTTTCCGGCTGTGGTATGGCGTTGGTCCATTGCGGAACCTGGCCTTTGGACAAGCGCGTCAAGGTTGCGGATAACTTTGCCAGGCGTGGCGCACCCAGCAACATCCGTGCGCCATTGGCCACGTGCAGGGTGAAACGCGCACCTTGCAGCGCCGTGGCGAAATTTCCCTCCAGCCAGTTGGCAGTTTTCTTATGGGTGGCGTGCTGGCCACGAAGCTTTTTCACCAGCTCGCCGGTGTTGATTCCTACAGGGCAGCGTTGCGCACAAAGACCGGTGGCGGCGCAGGTGTCGATGCCCTGGTATTCGTAGGCCGCTTCGAGTTCGCGGGTGTCGACCCCGGCGCGTTTCTTCGCCTGGATGTCCCGCCAGATCACGATCCGCTGGCGCGGGCTCAAGGTCAGGCCTTTGGAGGGGCAGACCGGCTCGCAGAAGCCGCATTCGATGCACTTGTCGATGATCTCGTCGGCGGCCGGCAGCGGTTTCAGATGCTTGAGGTGGATTTGCGGGTCTTCGCTGAGCACCACGTCCGGATTGAGAATGCCGTTGGGATCGAGCAGGCGCTTGAGCTGCCACATCAACTGGTAGGCGTCGCTGCCCCATTCCAGTTCGACGAAGGGTGCCATGTTGCGCCCGGTACCGTGCTCGGCCTTGAGCGAACCGCCGAACTTGACAGCCACCAGTTGCGCCACGTCGTCCATGAACGCCTGGTAGCGTGCGACTTCTTCCGCGCTGTTGAAGCCCTGGGTGAAGACGAAGTGCAGATTGCCTTCCAGTGCGTGTCCGAAAAGGATCGCTTCGTCGTAGTGATGTTTGTCGAACAGCTCGATCAGCCGGTTCACGCCGAGGGCCAGTTGTTCCACCGGGAAGGTCACGTCCTCGATGATCACCGTGGTTCCGGTTTTGCGCACCGCGCCGACGGCGGGGAAGGTGTCCTTGCGGATCGCCCAGAGCCGGGCGTTTTCCAGCGGGTCTTCGGTGAAATCGATTTGCTTCTCTACCGGGAACGAAGACAGCGACGCCATGATCTGCGCCAGCTGTTCCTGCAACAACGAGGTAGATGCCGCGCGGGATTCGATCAGCAGGGCGCAGGCATTGTTCGACAGCTGTTGTACGAAAGCGTGCATGCCGGGCTTGTTCTGCACCGAGCGCAAGCTACGGCGGTCCAACAACTCTACCGCTGACACCGGTTGGCTTTTGAGCACGGTGACGGCGTTGCAGCAGGTTTCCACATCCGGGAATACGATCAGCGCCGAGGCCTTGTTCGGGTGATCGATCACCGTGTCGTAGGTCACTGCGCTGATGAAGCCGAGGGTGCCTTCGGAGCCCACCAGCAAGTGGCTCAGGATATCCACAGGTTCGTCATAATCCACCAGGGCGTTGAGTGACAGGCCGGTGGTATTTTTCAGACGGTATTTGTGGCAAATTCTCGCGGCCAGTTCGGCATTGGCGCGGGTCTCGCGGCCCAAGGTCGCGAGGCGCTCCAGCAGGTCGCCATGACTGGCGCGAAACGCCGCGATACTGGTGGCGTCTTCGGTATCGAGACGGCTGCCGTCGGCCAGCACCAGACGAATGCCGGCCAGGGTGTGATAGGTGTTTTGCGCCGTGCCGCAGCACATGCCGCTGGCATTGTTGGCCACGATGCCGCCGATTTTGCAGGCGTTGATCGAGGCCGGGTCCGGGCCGATCTTGCGCCCGAACGGTGCCAGCCAGGCATTGGCCTGCGCGCCGATCACCCCCGGTTGCAAGCGGATCTGTGTGCCTTGGCCACGGATCTCGCGACCGTTCCAGTTATCCCCAAGCACGATCAACACCGAATCGCTGATGGCTTGCCCGGACAGGCTGGTGCCGGCGGCGCGGAAGGTCACGGGAACCCGGTCGCGCTGTGCCAATTGCAGCAGCGCCACCACTTCATCTTCGGACTCGACGCGAATCACCAGTTGCGGAATCAGGCGATAGAAGCTGGCATCCGTTCCGAAAGCCAGGATGGACAGATCGTCATCGAATCGCCGCGCACGCGGAATTATTGTATTTACAGCTTCACGAAATCTGACAGGCAGGCTCACAGATCCTCCGGCGAGGTGGGGCAGGGCAATGACTCATCTCAGTGGCAACAAGCCCCTGGTTGAGCAGGCCTGCATTTTTGTGATCGTTGTATCGATCTTCGTTCGTTTTTCCTGGAACACCGGGCCTTTGACGGCTTGGGTGTAAACACGGCCATTAGCCGGTTGCAGAGAGATTGAAGGGCGATTGCAGGTAGGGTGATGATCCTTGTTCCAGATCATGCAGGTATCGCGCAGCGGGAGGGTAATAGCCTGGTACTACGATGCGTTGCGCGTTCGAAGTTCCAGACCCGTCGTGGTGATGGAGGTATTTCCTGACGGGTTGTAAACGCTAAAAAAACGCTGGGCAAAATCCCGCCAAGGGTCATAATGAAACGCTCTAATTCAATCACTGTATCGCACTGATTACCCAAAAAACACGGAATGTCCAAGAGGGTTGCGCTCTCCCTTTAATGCACGCATTAACCTGTGGGGTGATGTGAAATGCTTAAGCGCATTTTTGTCAGCATCATTGGTATAGGGGTTGCCGGAGCTGTATTGTTCGGAATTTACGCTTGGCATCCGGAAATCGGATCCATTACACCCCCGACCAGGAACCTATTCCCTTCGGACATGGTCGAGCACGGCAAAATCATGGCCGCTGCCGGTTACTGCCGTACTTGTCAAACTACCCCGGGTGGTCAGGAGTACGCGGGTAACTATCAGATGAACACCCAGTTCGGTGCCATCTACTCCAGCAACATCACTCCGGCCCCTGACACGGGTATCGGTCGTTGGTCAGAAGAGGCGTTTATCCGCGCCATGCGTGCCGGTGTCAGCCGCGATGGTCATCACTTGTTGCCGGCGTTCCCGTTCGAGCACTTCAATAAAATGACGAATGACGTTATCAAGGCTGTCTATGCCTTCCTCATGTCATCCGTGCCGGCGATCAATCAGCAGAAGAAGGAAAACGGTATTCCGTTTCCGATCAATCTTCGCTTTCTGCAAGCAGGCTGGAAACTGCTGTTCGCCAACACCGATCCGTTTGAAAAGCGTAGCGACAAGTCTGAGGAATGGAACCGCGGTGCCTATTTGGCCCAGGGAATCAGCCACTGCGGTGCCTGCCATACGCCACGTAATGCGCTGGGGGGCGAAAAATACAGTCACATGTAAGAAGGCGCATCGATTGACGGCTGGGTCGCACCATCGCTGACCCGCACCAGCATGTCGCCGCTGCCTTGGCGAGTGCAGGACTTCCATGAATACCTGCGTACTGGCAACTCTCTATTCCACGGCAGTGCCGCTGGCCCGATGGCGCCTGTCGTGCATGAGGGCTTGTCTGCCTTGCCTGACGCGGATATCAAAGCGTTGAGTGTTTACTTTGGCGAGTTGGCGGGTGACAACAACAACGAACCAGCGGCCAGTCCTAAACTCCAGACCGCTGACCAGGCACAGCACAAGACCACAGACTTGCGGATCGATCATGGTGCCCGGCTGTATAACAGCACCTGTTCTGCTTGCCACTACAGCAGTAGCCAGCTGGTGAAAGGTCGTCCGTTGCTGGCCCTGGGCAGCGCTACTCATCTTGACGACCCGAGTAATCTGATCAACGTCATACTCGATGGCTTCAGAAGCGATCAAGGGATTCGCGGTGTGGTCATGCCTCAGTTCCGCGAAGCGCTCAATGATGACGACATAACAGCCATTGCCACTTACCTGCGACAAACGGCGAATGAACAGCCATGGCCGATCTGAAACAGAAAGTCGCTGAGATTCGTCGTCAGCCCCGGTTTGAGCATTAATTCGCGGGAGGAGTGAGCCATGGCCAGGTTTATGTTGAACGGCAAGCCAACAGTTGCCGACGTGGACACAGACATGCCTCTTCTGTGGGTTATCCGTGACGAATTGAACATGACCGGCACCAAGTTCGGTTGCGGTATTGGTGCCTGCGGTGCTTGCACCGTACACGTTGGTGGCCGAGCCACCCGTTCCTGTATCACGCCTGTCTCCGCCGTGGTGGGTGCCAGTGTCACCACCATCGAAGGCTTGTCCGAGCAAGGCAATCATCCGTTGCAGGTGGCCTGGCATAAATTGCAGGTACCACAGTGTGGCTACTGCCAGCCTGGTCAGATCATGCAGGCCGCCGCGCTGCTGAGCGACTTTCCCGATCCGACCGATGCAGATATCGATGCGGTGATGAGTGGCAACGTCTGCCGCTGCATGACTTACGTACGCATCCGCAAAGCGATTCATAAAGCGGCTGCTGCAATGAGGCAGGAGGTCAACGATGAGCGCGCTGTTTAATACGGGCGGACCAACAGGCATGACTCGCCGTGGCTTTCTGGTTGCCATGACCCTGGCGGGGCTCAGCTTTGGCTTTCCACGCGGCGTGTTAGCGGCCATGGATCCTGCGACGACCGATGACGCGGCGCTACCCAGTGAAGGCGCAATCTACGAACCTTCGGTGTGGTACTCCAGCGACAACGCCGGCAAGGTCAAGGTCAAGGTCAACATCATTCGGGTCGAAATGGGCCAGCACGTGGGGTACTTCCATCGCCCGAATCCTTGCGGACGAATTGGAGGTGTCTTGGGAAAATGTGGAAATCGTCCATGTGGACAGTGCCAGGAAATGGGGCCTGATGGTGACCGGCGGGAGTTGGTCGGTGTCCCAGAGCTGGCCGGTTTACTGTCAGGCCGGTGCTGCCGGACGGGTGGCATTGATTGAAGCTGCTGCCAAAAAATGGGGCGTTTCGCCCGATTCCTGTGTGGCCCGCGGCGGTAGGGTGGTTTGCGGAAAACAGGAAATTTCCTACGCCGAACTGGTCACCTTGGGCGTGACCCGTGAGTTCAGCGAAGCGGAGCTGAAAGCGCTGCCACTGAAGGCCGATGCCGACCTGAGGCTGGTGGGTAAACCGGTCACTTCGCTGGACATTGCCAACAAAACCACGGGTGACGCCGTCTTCGGTATCGACGCCAGAGTTGAGGGCATGGTGTATGCCAGCCCGTTGCTGCCACCGACCCGATATGGTGTTGGCGCTGACGCCGAATTGACCCAGTTGCCGAGATGTCACTGACCTAGGCTGATTCCTCGAAAAACATTGGTTGTGCAGAGTTTGTGCTGATTTAGAGGTGGGGCAGTCTTACGTCGGCACGTGGGTCAATTCGGCATCGCCCTCAAGAAGGCTGACCTTTGTGGATGCCCCATTGTCCTATAGCGGCTCGATTTTCCTATCGGTTAGCGAGACATCCAGCCTATCGTTGCCACGAGGTCTTCGTCACTGCAGTCACTGCAGAGCCCACGTGGTGGCATGACACTCAATCCATTCACTACGTTTTTGAGTAGTGCCTCTTGCCCTTGAGCAAGGCGAGGTTTCCACGCAGCTGCATCACCTTTCTTGGGCGCGTTTGGGAGTTGGCCGTTGTGGCACATGGCGCAGGATTTTGCGAATACGGCCTCAGGCTCTTGAGCTGCCTGGGCAGAAGCAATCATGAAGGCTGTAGCGGCAATCAGCAGTGTTTTTCTCATAGATGATCCTCTTGTTGTTGTTCAGAAATTGTCTTTCCACTTGCGCATTGCAGCGAAGCATTCCTCGGCGGATCTGATGGTCAGCCCCGCGTGACGTTCGATAGCCTCAACGATCTTCGCTTCCCGTACGCGGAGGAACGGGTTAAATGCACGCTCAACGCCGATTCGGGTCGGTAAGGTGCACTCACCGCGGTCACGGATTTCGCAGACCTCGGCCAAGCGCTCGGCGATTTGCTGATTGTCTGGGTCAACAGCCAATGCAAAACGCAGGTTGGAGAGGGTGTACTCGTGTGCACAGTAGACTTGCGTCTGCTCCGGTAGCGCTGCAAGGCATTCGAGCGAGGTCAGCATCTGCAGCGGCGTACCCTCGAACAGGCGCCCACAACCGGCGCTGAACAGCGTGTCGCCGCTGAACAGCACATTCTCATCAACCAGGTGGTAAGCCAAGTGTCCGGAAGTATGGCCAGGCACCCCGATCACGTTGATGGTACGTCCCAATACCTGGATCAGATCACCATCCTTGAGTGGCCGATCCCTATAGGGGATCGGCTCGTTTTCCGGGCCATGGACGAGAAGGTCGAAGGCAGACTTCAGCTTCTCGATACCGCCCACATGGTCACTGTGGTGGTGAGTGATCAGTACATCAGTGAGCACCCAACCAGGATGCTCAGCCAGCCAGGCTTGAACTGGCCCGGCATCACCTGGATCTACGACTGCACAGGCCTGGTTTGAGTGATCAGCCAGAAGCCAGATGTAGTTGTCGGTGAATGCCGGGAGAGCGCAAATCTCCAAACGGTTGTCGGGAGTAGTAGTCATGCCGCATGCGTCCTTAAGGCATCGGCAATGTACTCAGCCTGACGGATCGCGAGGCTGACGATCGTCAGGGTAGGGTTCTCGGCTGCGCTGGTGGTGAACTGACTGCCATCCGAAATGAAGAGATTCGGGACTTCATGGCTTTGCCCGTATTTATTGCAGACGCCATCAGCTTCCTTGTGGCTCATGCGACATGTGCCCATGTTATGAGTCGAGGGGTAGGGTGGTACTCGATGCGTCTTCAGTGCTCCGACGGCCTCATAGACCGCACTACCTTGCTGATAGGCATGCTCTCGCATGGCGATATCGTTGGGGTGGTCGTCGTAGTGCACGTTGGCCACTGGAATGCCGAAGCGGTCTTTGACGGTATCGCTCAGGGTGATGCGATTGGTTTCCCGGGGCATGTCCTCACCGACCAGCCACATGCCAGCCAGATGCGTGTAGTTGTCCATGACGCGGGTGAAGTCGCGCCCCCAGGCGCCGGGGTTGAAGAACGCAGCCATGAAGGAAAGGCCGAGCGAGATGGTTTCCATCTCGTAGCCACCGACAAAGCCTCGGTCGGGATTGAAGTGCACCTCATCACCGATTAGGCCGGCCATGATGGTGCCGCGGTAGAAGTGCACCGGATCCTTGAACTCCGCAAACACTGAGCCGGTGGTATGGCGCATGTAGTGCTTACCAACCATCCCTGAACCGTTGCCAATCCCATGAGGGAACAATGTGCTGGTCGAATTCAACAGCAAGCGGGGCGTTTCGATGGCATTGCCTGCGACCGCAACAAGACGCGCTTTCTGGCGTTGCAGTCGTCCCTGCGCATCCGCGTAGACCACTCCAGTCGCGCGTCCCTTGGCATCGTGCTCGATCTTCACTGCGTGCGCCTGCGTGCGGAGCTCGAGCTTACCTGTGGCTTCCGCTGCTGGAATCTCGGTGTACAGCGTTGACCACTTTGCCCCCATCTTGCAGCCCTGGAAGCAGAATCCGAGTTGCATGCATTGAGCACGTCCTGCGCGAGCACGGCTGTTGATCGCCATGTGGCCGGTACTGCATTTCTTGTAACCAAGCTTGCGAGCACCGTTGTACATCACCTGGAAATTGTTGTTTCCCGGCAGTCCAGGAATGTCGTTGGTGCGCGTCACGCCCATCTTGTCTTCTGCCCTTGCATAGAAGGGCTCCAATTCTGCAAGCGTCAGTGGCCAGTCGAGCAGATTCGCGTCTTTGATGTCGCCGTAGGTCTGCCGCGCTCGGAATTCATGCTCCTGGAATCGAAGGCTGGCACCTGCCCAGTGAGTGGTGGTTCCACCGACGGTTTTACAGATCCAGGCGGGGAGATTCGGGAAGTCCTTGGCGATCTGCCACGAGCCCGAGGTAGTGCGAGTATCGCCCCAGGACAATTGCTCGAATGAAGGCCATTCGTCATTGATGAATGTGGCAGAGGATTGGCGCTGTCCAGCTTCCAGCAGAACGACTGGAATACCCTTCTGGCACAGTTCATTGGCCAGTGTCCCGCCACCCGCACCAGAGCCGATGATCACCACTACCGAGTCGTCGTCGAAATTGAATGTAGTCATGTACGCATCCTCAGGAAAAGGCGGGGGGACTGGCTTCGGTAGGGGCAGCAGGCAGCCATTTCAGATCGTTGAAGCCGCGCATCAAGTAGCCGCCTTTGGGGAAGGAGGCGCCCTCGTAGCCAAAGTGCTGGTAGGCGAGTTCATTGCTGTAAAGAGCATTGACCGATACTGATCTGATCAGGGTGAAAAACGGGGTGGTCTGGATGGACTCCAGCAAGGCCAATTGGCGTGGCTCATCCAGATTCAGCCAGGCGCCGTCGGCAGACTTGTCCAGCTCGTTCAAACCTTGTTCAAGCAGGGGAAGAATGGAGGGGTCAGTAACGGCGCGGTCGTCCAGTGCTTTGATCGCAAAGGCGTACACAGCGTCTTCCATCTGATCGTGAGGGTAGATCCGGCGCACCACAACGATCAGTCGTGCGGCTTGATCGTTGTTCAGCATTTTCATCTCGAGCGCCCAGGTTTTACTGGGGGCGAGCAGGGCAATGGGGCCGGAGGTGAAAAGCAACGTGCCCAAGAGAATTCCGCCGCTGCCTTTCAGAAAGCTACGGCGGCTGGCTTGTATATCCTGCATGCTGTTCTCCTTGTTGTTGTTATTAGGAGCCTGACATCACGGGTGCTGCTTTGTTGGGGAGTGGCGTTTTTCCGCGCTGTATTAATAGACGACGCCTAGGCGTCTGATGCTTGTGGTTGCGTTACTGGTAGTGGCCGGCGCGCTGCAGCACCTCAATCTTGTAGCCGTCGGGGTCTTGGATGAAGAAGAAGCGAGCGAGCATCTCCTCGCCACGTTTGAATTCCTTGATGGGGGCAGGTGAGAGCCCTATTTCGCTCAAGCGAGCGTGATGGAGATCAAGGTCTTCTACTGCGAAGGCGACATGGCCATAGCCACTGCCGTGGGTGTAGCTGTCTTGGCCCTTGTTCCAGGTCAGTTCGATTTCGGCGCCGCTTTGCTGGTCGCGCAGGTACACGAGGGAGAAATCGTCGAACTCAAGGCGATGGGATTCCTGCAGGTCGAATGCTTGTCCGTAGAAACTCATGGAGGCATCCAGGTCACCTACGCGGATCATGGTGTGGAGGAATTTCGACATTATCAGGCTTTCCTGTGGTGTTGTTATGCACTCAAGATGGCAGAATGAAAATCTGGTGGGTAATAAGTGGCTATTACGTGCGCCTCGGCAGCGAAATGGGCACGTGTAATAGCGGTGTATTACCCGCGTGATGCCTTGGGAAGGTAGCTTCAGGTGTGGGCATATGCCCACGACGCGACTTAGCCAGGTGAAACCAGCGGAGGCATCATGTGTGAGCTGTACGTGAAGGCAGACCCGATTCTCTATGAATCGCGCTCGCGCTCCTTGCGCATCCGGGGCGTGGTTACCACCCTGCGTCTAGAAAACCAGTTCTGGGACATCCTGACCGAGATCGCTTCAGCGGATGGTGTCAGCACGAACCAACTCATCGCTAAGCTGTACGAGGAAGTCATGGATTACCGGGGAGAAGTGGTGAATTTTGCCTCGTTCTTGAGGGTGAGCTGCACCCGCTACCTCAGCCAAAAGCAGGTGGCCAATAGGGTGGTGCCACTTTCGATCGCAGCGGGGTAAGTGAACTGCCTCGTGACGGTGTCCTGGCAGGTGCTCATCTGCCGGCAACCGACCACTCTTAGGCGCACCTCACAGGAGGCGAGAGTATTAGGCAACGTGCTGACGAGGCTGTTTTTAGGGTAGGGCGTGTGGCACGGCTTCTTATTGGCATATTCCAACTGCAGAGGCGTTACCTTTGGCGAATTACGATTTCCAAGAGCTGCTGGCCCGTTTGAACCATTTGGAGGACACCGATCCAGGTGCAGCAATCAGGGAAGCGCGAAGAATCGTCGCTGATGGCCCACAGGCGCCAAACCTTAAGGTTATTCAGGCTGCGGCTCTGGTAAACGCAGGTGTGTTGATTCAGGCGCGCGACGCTGTTGAGGAAGGACTTGCACTGTACCGAGAGCTTCATTCGACCTTCCCAACCCCTGATGTGAAGTTCAACCTGGCCACGGCAATAATCAGTGCAGCGGCTTTCACCAGCGAAGAAGGTGATCGGCTAGACCCACCTCGAATCTACCAAGGCCCTGCGGGCTGAAGCCCGTGGCTACTTCTGGCACGTGGCTCAGAACACTGAGGCTGCAGATGCCATTCGCACACAGAGTTGGACGAACCTTGCTAATCAGCTGGAAGGAAGCTTCCGCTTCAGTGAAGCCCATGACGCCCGATTGGCAGCGCTGAAGCTAGACCCAGGGAATGGCGTAGCTGCGGCGTCCGCAATACGCTATCTGTTGAGCTGTTACCACCAAGGCCTGTGTTCCGACCTCGCTATCCACGAAGCCTCAGCGCTTGCCCAGGTCGCGAGATCAAATCGAGACCGTATCATTGAATACGCAGGCTTGCAGGCAGCCAACAGTAAGCGTCCGGTGAACTCACCTTACGAACTCCAGCTTTTAGGGCGATGGTGTCCGGGTATTTTTAAGCGGACGCGATCGCCCTTATCGCCAGGATTTCCATGCGCCAACGAAGCTCTTATCCGAAACCATTCAAAGCCCAGGTCGTTCAGGAATGCCTGCAACCTGGGGCAACCGTATCGAGTGTCGCCATCAGCCACGGCATCAATGCCAATGTCATCCGCAAATGGATGCCGCTCTATCGAGACCAGCCCGCAGCGACTTCACTACCGGCGTTCGTTCCGCTAAAAGCCGCACCTAAACGGCCAGCCGAAGCCTCAGTGATCATCGAGTTGCCCATGGCCGGCCAATTGATCACAGTGAGATGGCCAGCCTCGGATCCCGAGGGCTGTGCGCAATTTATCCGGGCTGTCGCTCAATGATCCGCATTGATGCAATCTGGCTGGCCACCGAGCCGATGGACATGCGCGCCGGTACCGAAACGGCTTTGGCCCGGGTGATCGCGGTGTTCGGTGCGGCGAAGCCGCACTGCGCTTATCTGTTCGCCAATCGCCGTGCTAACCGGATGAAAGTGCTGGTGCACGATGGCGTGGGCGTCTGGCTTGCCGCGCGGCGCCTGAATCAAGGCAAGTTTCACTGGCCCGGAATTCGCCACGGCTGTGAGGTCGAACTCGACAGCGAGCAACTCCAGGCGTTGGTGCTGGGCCTGCCGTGGCAGCGGGTCGGCTCAGGCGGCGTGATCAGCATGCTGTAACCGCCGGCCATTTGGCCGGTCTGCTTGTCGTCGTTTCGGGCCTGCTCTGGCACAATCGGCGGCATGACTTTCTTGCCCAACCTCGACCAGATGACTCCGGAACAGCTTCGTGCCTTGGCGGCACAGGCGTTGCAATTGCAGTCCCAAGTCGAGGCGATGAGCAGGAAGATCCAGAACGATGAAATTCTCATCGAACAGTTCAAGTTCGAAATCGCCCTGCTCAAGCGCCACAAGTTTGCCAAGCCCAGCGAGCAGATCAGCCCAGCACAAGACAGCTTGCTGGATGACCTCCTCGACACAGACCTTGAAGCTATCGAAGAAGAGCTGAAAAAGCTCATCCCAGCTTCACCACAGGCCGAGCCACGGCAATCCCCGAAACGTGCGCCCTTGCCGCCGCAGTTTCCACGTACGGTGATTCGTCACGAACCCGAAAACACTCAGTGCGCCTGTGGCTGCCAGCTTCAACGCATCGGCGAAGACGTCAGCGAAAAGCTGGATTACACGCCTGGTGTGTTTACCGTCGAGCAACATGTACGTGGCAAATGGGCCTGCCGCCAGTGCGAAATACTGATCCAGGCGCCGGTGCCAGCGCAGGTTATCGACAAAGGTAGCCCAACCGCAGGTTTGCTGGCCCACGTAATGGTGGCCAAGTTTGCCGATCACTTGCCGCTGTATCGGCAGGAGAAAATCTTTGGCCGCGCCGGGCTGGCAATCGCTCGCTCGACCTTGGCCCAATGGGTTGGACAAACCGGCGTGCGGCTCCAGCCGTTGGTCGATGCATTGCGTGAGGCGTTGCTGAAGCAGGGCGTGATTCATGCTGATGAAACGCCCGTGCAAATGCTTGCACCGGGCGAGAAGAAAACCCACCGGGCCTACGTCTGGGCCTACAGCACGACGCCGTTTTCGGCCCTCAAAGCCGTGGTTTACGACTTCAGCTCAAGCCGTGCTGGCGAACATGCGCGCAACTTCCTCGGCGACTGGAACGGCAAGTTGGTCTGCGATGACTTCGCTGGCTACAAAGCTGGCTTTGAGCAAGGCATCACTGAAATCGGCTGCATGGCCCACGCCCGTCGCAAGTTTTTCGATTTGCATGTGGCGAACAAAAGCCAGTTGGCCGAACAGGCGTTGCATTCGATTGGCGGTTTATACGAGATCGAGCGCCAGGCACGGGACATGAGCGATGAAGATCGGTGGCGATTACGTCAGGAGTTGGCGGTACCGATCAGCAAAACACTGCATGAGTGGATGTTGGCCCAGCGCGACTTGGTGCCCAACGGATCAGCCACGGCCAAAGCCCTCGACTACAGCCTGAAACGCTGGGTAGCGCTGACGCGCTACTAAGACGATGGGGCTGTGCCCATCGACAACAACCAAGTCGAGAACCAGATAAGGCCATGGGCACTCGGGCGCTCGAACTGGCTGTTTGCCGGGTCGCTACGCAGCGGTAAGCGGGCGGCTGCGATCATGAGCCTGATCCAATCAGCGCGCATGAATGGGCATGATCCGTATGCCTATCTCAAGAATGTGCTGACGCGGCTGCCGACGCAGCGGGCCAGCGAGATTGAGCAGTTGCTGCCGCATCAGTGGGTGCCAGCCTGACTTGCACAAGGTGAGTTGGGCGGACGCTTACTTTCCGGCACCTGCTGGAGATGCAACAACTCGCGGCAGGGATTCTGGAAACCATCAACAACTATTTGCAAGACAAAGGGAGGTCTGTCGCTACGCCAGGGTACGATTGTCGATGCCACCATCATCCACGCGCCCAGTTCGACCAAGAACAAGGATGGCAAGCGCGATCCGGAAATGCACCAGACGAAGATGTATAGTCAGCCCACCTCCTGCAACGCAGTTTGATGAACGGTAAAGCATGCTTGCGCTAATGTATCCGGGCTCGTGGTGAGCACGTTCATTAGCGCTCGGCCCTTGATGAGAAGTCGCTCCCAATTGTCCTTGATAAAGGGATCAGCTTTAAAAACTATCTTCGTTTTCAGGTTTTCAGTTGGGATGTCTGCCGTTTATCGTCATCATCACTGTCGTCGCAAAAGCCGGTGGTAAGTCGGTTAGGTCAAGCCATCTGTTTCACGTTGTAGCTGCCGCCTCGGGCTAATACTGCCCAGACGATTCTTGTCGTCTTGTTGGCCAGCGCACAGGCGACTTTGTTCGGGGGCTTGCGAGCCAAAAGATTTCTTACCCAAGCTCCGAGTGCATCGTCACGCTTGTCGATTCGTATCATCAGTGCGTGAGCGCCTTGCACCAGCAGGCAGCGCAGATACTTGTCGCCGCGCTTGCTGATGCCAAGCAAGCTCGTCTTGCCACCGCTTGAATACTGTCGAGGCACCAACCCGAGTGACGCGGCAAAGTCGCGTGAGCGTTTGTAAGTCGAAGCGTCACCGACATCGGCCACCAGCGCGCTAGTGGTGAGAGGGCCGATGCCGGGGATGCTCAGCAAGCGCATGCCGGCGGCGTCCTCAGACAACTGCTGTTTGATCTCGACATCGATCCCCTTGATATCTCTCGTCAGGCGTTGAATATCGAGCAGCATTCGCTCAACCGCATTACGCAGTCGAATCGGCAGCTCATGGCGTTCCATCAAAGCGGGCACCTGCTCCAGAGCAGCATGTCCAATGGGGAAAATGATCCTGAGCTCCAGCAGGACACCGTGCACCTGGTTGATGATTCGCGTGCGATTATCCACCCAAGACTTGCGCAGCTTGTGCTCAGTCGACAGGATCTGCTGCTCAAGGGTCTTTACTGGAACCGAGCGGGTTCTGGGTCGCGACGCGGCTTCGCAGATGGCCTCTGCATCGATAAAGTCATTCTTGTTGCCAGTGACGTAGGCCTTCACATGCTGCGCCGCGATTAATTGCACGCGGTGGCCCAAGCCCTCGATCTGCCTAGCCAGCCATTACGAACTGCCGCAGGACTCCATGCAATTTTGCAGCTTGGCAACTGCGCCAGATACGGCAGCAATTGGCAACGATTGAGCTTCTTGCGCATGAGCTGATTTCCTCTCGCATCCTGGCCATGCAGGTGGAAGGTGTTCTTGCCGATGTCGATACCTAGAAGCGTTACGGTGTTCATGAGAGATCCTCCTTCGGTCAAGAGAGAAACCCGGTAAGTCTAGACTCACCGGGTTTCTCGAACTGGGCTGACCATCTCATTAAGACAACCAGTACTTCTTCGGCATGAAAGCGCATATCGGAGCCGACGCAGAATCGGGCCTGGTACATCATGTCCATGGCACAGCCGCCAACGTGGCTGACGTGACGGAAGTTTCACATCTACTGCATGGCGCAGCGAACGTCGCCAATGCCGATTCGGGCTATACCGGCGTTGAGAAACGACCGGAGCATGAAGGGCGACCGGCGACCTGGCAGATCGCTGCGCGACGCAGCACCTACAAGCACTTGGGCCAACGCGCGTGCTCTACTCAGCCAAGCGCCAGATCGAGAAGGTCAAGGCGCAGGTACGGGCGAAAGTCGAGCATCCGTTCCGAGTGATCAAGCTTCAGTTCGGCTATGTGAGAACTCGCTTTCGCGGCGTGGCCAAGAACACGGCGCAACTGACGACGTTGTTTGCGCTGGCGAGTCTGTGGATCCATCCGGCCAGCATGGCCGCAAACCAAACTGGGAAATCCACAGTCCTCCGGGTATTCATCCCTGGCCGGTAGCCCCCCACATGGTTGTCTTAGGTGGAAACCTGGATGACTGCTTTTGGCCGATTCTGTTGAAAAAGTCTCGTAGCGTCGCTCGCCTATGAAAGAAGGTGAGCGACGTTAAAATCTGACTCGCTCAGAAGGCAGAAATGCATTAGATTTTACATAGCAACGCGAAAATTGAGCGCTTTTCGACCTGCTGACAACCCATGTCCGTAAAAATCGACTTTTTCAACAGAATCGGCCGATAGCTGCCCCAGAGTGTCGACAGGTTTCGTCTATTCAAGATGAACCAGTGTCCATCCTCAGCCAACCACTGGGTAGTTAGCATCGCTCCATAAGGTGTCTGGGCTAACCGTTTGGTCGCGGTGGATCTTCTTGCCCATTGTCTCGACTTTCTGATCGAGACTCTCGACACGTTGCATCAACTGCGCCGCCAGAGCGCGCAGTTGTTCAGGGGGCAGTTGGTCGAGATTGGGCAGCGAAGTCATGCCGCCGGTTTTGCCGGAGCAGGCCAAAGCCGACGATAGGCTCATCGGACAATTGCACGGCCCGGGTGAGGTTTATGGCATGCAGATATTGTCATCGTTCTGGGCTAGGGCCTGTTGCAATGTCATCAACCTAAGCTGCAGCCCTGCCCAAGGTAAGCCCCCCGAAGCAGCCAGCTGCCATGGCCGTCGGGCGATGACCAGGCCTCTGCCGCTCAATCAGGCGGTCTAACTGGGCTGGCGGTGATGTGATCATCGTCTGTTCCGGCCCGGCTGTCTAGGCGAGATTTCTCGTTCTCCGGACGAGCCTATGCCGACCGCTTGTGGCCAGCTTTTTTTGCACACGGAGGTTGGGCGGTGGTGTTTCTTCAGCGCGTCGGTTTGTAGCCCCCACAACCTCGGCTGGCTGCGCGTTTGCGTTGGCGCGCAAAGCTACGGCCTGAGCGTACGGCACTGAGGCTTTTAGCCATCAAGGCCAGCACATTGCTCAGCCCCTGAGCACTGAATCGCCCCTGGTTTCG